>NZ_JACLCT010000016.1:0-90398 GCF_014218915.1 Chryseobacterium sp. C2(2020) | reverse complement strand
TTGAAGAGTTTAACAATCAAAACAAAATTTATCAAAATGTAGCTTAACTTATACTGGAATTTTTATTTGCATATCCACATTACTGGTGCAACGAGCAAGCCTAACAGACTAAAAATTCAAGATGATTTTAATTCCGGTAAAGTCAAAATTATTCTCGGCAGCGAAGCTATTCAGGAAGGAATGAATCTTCAGCAAAATACTAGTGACTTATATATGCTCTCTCTTCCCTACAATTTTACAACTTTACGACAGGTCGAAGGTCGTGCCTGGAGGCAAGGGAACAAACACGAAAATGTAAGGGTTAATTTTATGCTTACTAATGATAGCATCGATGTATTTATGCTTCAGAAGCTTCAATCAAAACAAGCAAGATATTTGGAAGCAATGAAAAAAGGAGCTAATGTTTTAGATATTTCTGATATCAGTACGCAGGAACTCAAAACATCCATTATAACAAATCCGGAAACAAGATCTAATATTGAAATTGAATTGCTAAAAAGAAAGATTGAAAGTGAGAAAAATAAGCATCTGGCTGATAATTCGTTTGTTTTAAGGAAGTATGAAGATTTCTTAAAAGTAAAAGAGTTGGTAACTAAAGCTGAACATTCCTATAATAGGATTTTAGGATACTCTGAAAACAGCGATATAAATTCGGATTACTGGAAAGACCAATTACCATCATATCAGAAAGCAATTGATTTGGCTAAATCTGAAGTTCAGAAAACAATTGAATATCTAGCTGAAAAGGGTGTTAATGTTACAGAGATCGAATTTCAAACTAAAACTACGGATAATAAAATAGCTGAATTGGACAAAAAGTTGGAAGAGCTCCCACACATTAGGATACAGATGATTACAAAATATAAAATTGAGAAGGAGAAAAAACAAAAACTGAGTCAAACGAGAGATAATGTAATGGAAAGGATGGATGAAAATGTTAAGTTCTTCGTACAGAAAAATAGACAATTTAGTGAAGGTGGTTCAACTAACATCAAAGCTGTTGCTAAGCAAACGTCAGACCGTCAAATCGGAGAACAACCTATAAATCTTTTGCGAAAGAGATAGAAGAAACACCAAATGAAAATCACATCAATTTTTTCAGAGAATTCTTTTTTATACCAGACAAATCTTAAATATCCCTCACTCACTTGTAGAGAGCTTTATTGTACAAAATATTTACGATTTTTATTCAAGCTTCAAAATTGAGGATGAAATAAATATGTCCTTAGAACTTAAATTTTTTAAATGTCCAAAGCAAAAATAAATAAACGGCCGTCTGCTAATGCTTCAAATTTATTTGAAGTAGAGTCGATTATGAATTTTAAAGAAATGCCTTTGGAGGTTGCTATTAAAATGCTCAAAGCTTCAGAAATTTTTGTTTCGGAAGAAGAAGCTTCCGAGATATTATCACTTTTACATACTCTTGCTAAAATTACGATCAAAGAGTTTCTTTTAAATAACGATTAATTTCTTATTTTAGTGATTCATAATTACTTAGTTTAACAACTTTGTAAGTTTTATATTATTCTTTATTTCCAATTTAAATTAAATGAATATGAAAATTGCTGATTTATATATACGTGTATCAACAGACGAACAAGCTGATAAAGGATATTCTCAGCGTGATCAAGAGGAAAGATTGAGAAAACATTGTAATTCTTTGAATATAGTTATCGGTAATGTAATTTATGAAGATCACTCAGCTAAAACATTTGAAAGACCTGAATGGAAAAAGTATATGTATGGATTTAGAAGGTTAAGAAAAATTAAAGAAGGAAGACTGTTATTATTCACAAAGTGGGATCGTTTCAGTCGTAATACTAGTGAAGCCTATCAGATGATTTCCAATTTAAACAAGCTAAATATTACTCCACAAGCTATTGAACAACCGCTTGATCTGAGAGTGCCGGAAAATAAACTTTTGCTTGCGATTTATTTGTCTACTCCCGAAGTTGAAAATGATCGTAGGGCAATGAATGTGACTTATGGAATGAGAAGAGCTATCAAAGAAGGGCGGATGATGGGAATAGCTCCGTATGGATATATTAATAGAAGTAAAGAGGACGGGAGAAAATATGTTGCAGTCAAAGAACCTGAAGCATCAAATATAATCTGGGCTTTTAAACAGGTAGCCAAAGGACATCTTCCTACTGCTGTGGTTCTTAAAGAAATGAATAAACGTGAAGGAAGGAAACTTACAAAAAATTCATTTATGGAAGCTTTAAGAAATATAGTATATACTGGCAAACTTTTGTTAAAAGCTTATAATGATGAAGAAGAGAGAATAATTGAGGGAAAGCACGATGCTTTAATCTCAGAGGATTTATTCTTGAAGGTACAAAGCATTCTATTTAGAAAAAGTAATAAAGATGACTTTTTACCTGCCGGTCGTATAATAAATGAGGAACGCTATCCTTTGAGAGGACTTTTACTATGTCCAAAGTGTAATAAAAACTTGACAGCCAGCAGTGCAAAGGGAAGAAGTAAACATTATTATTACTACCATTGTACAGTTGATTGTGGTTTTAGACACAATTCTGAAATTGTCAATGATTTATTTGTGGAAGAACTTTCAAAATTCAGCTTTAACAATGGTGCAACAAAAATATTGAAAGCAATATTTATTCAAAATTTTGCAGTTGCGTCAAATAGCGTTGGTGATGAACGCAAAGTACTTCAAAATAAGCTTAATGGAATAGAGCAAAGAATTGAAAAAGCACGAGATATGTTCATTGAAGATAAATTAGATGAAGAAGATTTTAGAAGCATAAAAAATAAATACAAAACTGAAATAGAAAATCTGAAGGTTAAATTAAGTGCTTTAAAGAGTTCAGCTGAAAATAATAATTTTGAACAAAGGATAAATAAAGCACTTGATTCCATTACAAATATTTCTGAAAGATATAAGAATGCGAACACAATGGATAAAAGGGCAATTGTTGGTTTGATATATCCTGAAAAGTTAATCTTTGATGGAGAGAATTTTCAAACCACAAAAATCAACAGTTTTGCTAATGGTATCTTTTTGATTAAGAAGGAGTTAGGAAATAAAAAAAACCGACAAAGAAGTGAATTATCTTCTAATGTCGGTCTTGTGAGCTCGACAGGATTCAAACCTGTAACCTTCTGAGCCGTAATCAGATGCGCTATTCAGTTGCGCCACGAGCCCGTTGTTTCCTTATCGTTTAAAGGTTTGCAAATATAGCACTTTTTTCTTTTCTTTGAAAGATGAAATCAAGAATTTTACTATTAATCGCGTTTTTCGCGCTAACCTCTTGTAAAAGAGAGACAAAAAATTCACCTTCGGAAGCTGTTTCAGTTTCAAATTTGGTGCAGTACAAAGAAGAGAATGGAGGAATACACATCAAATCCGGAAATTTCACCTATGATTTCAAGAAAAATCAGATTCCGTTTAAAAAAATTATCCTGCTGAATGCAAGTATGGCGGGTTATATTTCAGAGCTGAATGCAGAAAATCTCATTATCGGCGTATCAAATCCGGAATATATTTATTCAGAAAAAATTCAGAATTTAATTAAACAGGGAAAAATTCAGAATTTGGGAAGCGAGCAGAAATATGACGTGGAAAAAATTATTTCGCTAAAACCCGACGCTATTTTTACCAATCATATCGCCAGTTTTGACAATACGTACCAATTGCTGAAAAACAATGGAATTCAGGTTGTTTTTCTGGATGAATATCTGGAGCAGAAACCTTTGGAGAAAACAGCTTACATCCAACTGTTCGGAAAACTTTTAGGAAAAGAAAAAGAAGCGGAAACAAAATTCGATGAAGTTGAAAAAAACTACAGTGATCTGAAAAAACTTGCGCTTACTGCAAAAGAAAAACCAACCGTTTTGGCGAACGAAATGTATGGAGATGTATGGTATCTTCCCGGAGGAAAAACTTCTGCTGCTAATTTTATTTCCGATGCCAATGCAGAATATATTCTTAAAGACAATACAGATCAGAAGGCTGTAACCATGAGTTTTGAAGAGGTTTTTGCAAAATCCGGTAAAGTACAGTATTGGATCAATGCAGGAAATCATATCTCCAAGAAAGAAATGCTTAGCATAAATCCTTTTTACAGCAAACTGGAAGTATTCAACAAAGGAAAAATCTATGTTATTACAGGAAAAGAAAAAGGACAGGCAAATGATTTTTTTGAAAGCGGCGTGGTGCGTGCAGATTGGGTATTAAAAGATTATATTAAAATTTTTCATCCGGAACTTTTACCCGATTATCAGCTTACTTATATGAAAGAATTGCGATAACTCGGAGTATTTCCTTATTTTTGACTTTCTTTTTTTAAAATTATGTGGAAAAAAATTAAACAGATTATATTCGTTCTTCTTATTCTTAACGTTGTTTTTATTGTTTGGGGAAGATTTTTCAATCCTCCCATCACGCTTACTCAGATTGGCGGACTCTTTGAATACGGAAGATTGCAGAGAGACTATATTTCCTACGATGAAATGGGAAGTAATGTAAAAAAAGCAGTAATTGCTTCCGAAGATCAGAAATTTTTCGATCATGATGGTTTTGATTATCAGGCGATTGAAAAAGCCATGAAAAACAACGAAAAAGGGAAAAAATTAAAAGGAGGAAGTACCATTTCTCAGCAGACTGCAAAAAATATTTTTCTTTGGCAGGGCAGAAGCTGGATCAGAAAAGGATTGGAAGCTGTTTACACGTTCATCATCGAAAAAGTCTGGAACAAAGACATTATTCTTGAAAGATACCTGAATTCCATAGAAATGGGACAAGGCGTTTTCGGGATAGAAGCGGCTTCAGAATATTATTTCGGAAAATCTTCCAAAGATCTCAACACCTCGGAAGCAGCGTGGATTGCAGCCGTTTTACCCAATCCTAAAAAATACGATCCTAAAAATCCATCTCCTTATCTCAGAAAGAAGCACAACTGGATTATGAGACAGATGAGGAATGTGCGTTTGAAATAGTATCTTTGCACCAATGAAACTCTTTAATTCCAGCACAAACTTTGAGTCGGTTCTTAAAAAATATTTTTCTTTTAAGAATGAAACGCTTTCGCTCGATCCGTTTGCCGAAATTTTAGACAGTGCAAAAAAGTCAGACTTTGCAGAGGTTCTCCGTTTTTTCAGGGAAAATCCTGAAATTCTTGAGAATTTTAAATATTATCTTCAAAATATTTTCCAAGGAAAAGCGTTCAATTTATCGCTTACAGAAGCCAATATTTTATCGGAAAACGCCTTTATTCCGGAGCTTAAAAAGAGAATTCTGAATAAAGTGCTTCCACCGGTCGTTAACGAAAATACGATCTGGTATATGATTGATAATGTAAGTCTTACTCCCAAAAAAGATTTAAGTTTCTTTCATAATCTTCCCGAAAATGAACTGGATGAACTCTTCAGACTTTTAGGAATTTCAGATTTCATCATCAGTCCGGAAGTGAAGAAAGAAATGCTGTTCTCCATGAACATCCTTTCATGGCGCGTTACAGGGGCAGCGATGGAAGTGGAAGTCGTAAGAATGGCTCCTCAGTACAAAAATTTTGATAATCCTTTTCTGGCATTGCAAAATGAGCTCGAAGAACTGGCTGCAGATTTCGAAAAAGACAATCAGCTTCAGTTGAGTTCCAAAAACAGCCGTTATAAGCAGATTAAAATTTACATCGAGCAATGTCTGGAATTTGTAAATATTGCCTTTAAAAACTCCTCAAAATACGGAATTTCGGGGAAAATCAATCAGTCTCTTCTTAAAATCCGCCAACAGGTACAGCGAATTTTTGAAATCATTCAGCTTTTGGTTATTGATGAGGAGAAAGATGTTTTGTTGAATTCCAAACAGTTGGTTTTTAATATTTTAAGCTATAAATCTCACAGAAATAACATTTCTGAACTCATCAACGACAGTACAAGGCTGATTTCGCACCTGATCACGAATCATACTGCCGAAACAGGAACCCACTACATCACTTCGAGCCGGAAAGAGTACATGACGATGTTCTACAAAGCGAGTGGAGGAGGAATTATTGTTGGTGCATTGTGCGTACTGAAAATGCTTTACGGATACATTCCCGGAAGCGATTTTTCCCATGCATTTTTATATTCCATGAACTATGCGATGGGATTCGTGATGATCTATCTCATGGGTTTCACTTTAGCCACGAAACAGCCTGCAATGACAGCGGCAACAATGACAAAAGTTTTGGCAGAAGAAGGAAATATTAAAAGCAGCAGTACAGAATTTGCCCATTTGGTTTCCAAATTATTCAGAAGCCAGTTTATTGCTTTTGTGGGAAATGTTTTGCTTTCCTTCCCGATTGCTTTGCTGATTATTTACGGACTGGATGTATTTTTCTCGCAAAATTTAGCCATAGAACGATCAGATAAATTACTGAAAGATCTGGATCCTTTTAAATCTAAAGCTATTCTTCACGCCTGTATTGCAGGATTTTATCTTTTCATTTCAGGAATTATTTCAGGGAATATCGGAAACAATTCGGTGTTCTATCAGATTCCGGAAAGAATAGCAAAAAGTATTTCCATCAGTCGTTTATTCGGTAAAAATTTCGCCAAAGGATTATCCAAATATTACGCGAAAAACTGGCCCGGAATTGTATCCAACTTCTGGTTCGGGGTATTTCTTGGAGCAACAGCTCCGGTAGGATTATTCTTAGGACTGGATCTTGATATACGCCACATTACTTTTGCCGCAGGAAATTTAGCTTTGGGATTATACGGGAAAGATTTCACAATCGATTCTTATACCTTTTTCATTTCTTTGGTAACGGTTTTCCTGATTGGTTTTTTCAATTTTCTGGTAAGTTTCAGTTTGTCTATGTTTTTGGCTTTCAGATCCAGAAAACTGAATTTCGGACAGGTTGGAGAACTTTACAAAGGAATTTTCAGGTATTTTTTAAAACATCCGCTGAAGTTTTTCTTTCCGATACGATCCGGTCTTGATAAAAAAGCAGACGAACTCATGAGCAATACGAAATCTGCCAAACCTGAAGAAGAGTAAAATCTGATTTTTACAATATCTGAAGATCATCAAACTTCTCCACACCGAATTTATCCTGAAATTTTCTCAGGAAAAAGCTTTTCCGCATCTGAAAATCGTGCTTTAAAAGGGGAGAACTGATTTTGATGAAAACACATTTATTTTCAATATTTACGCTTTTAATTTCATTGAAAAGGCTTTCATCAAGATAATCCGAAAGAAAATCTTTAATCTCAAAAGCTAAAAGTTTATGCTCAAAACCATGAATTTTGGCAAAAGATTTTACAAGTTCCGAGGACTGGAATTCACGTTTTTTATTTTTTTTCATAATCGTCGTTGTTGATTTGGATTTTTTTTGATAAATAGAATAATATCAACAAAAGATTAAATCCGACATTGAATGCTGAAACAAATGTTGGATAGATATAGGAAAATTCATACCCTTGAGCAGAATGGGTCAGTTTTTCAAAATAAATATAAGCAAGAATTTGAAATAGAAATGATGCAAAAAATGCAATAATGTATCGATTTACTTTTTTAAATAAATAAATAAAATTTACAGAATTTAAGAGAATGATTTTGAATAAAGTAAAAAGTATAATTTTAAGCTGATATTCACCAAAAATAAATTTGTTTCCTGCTATTAAAAGACAGGGAATTATGATTGATAGAAATAATATCGCTACATAATATTTTAATATTTCTCTAATTTGCATATGTAAATAATTAGTAATTTATTCAGAAATTACACTTCAAAAATGATACTTTCCTCATTAATCTTTTTTACTACATTTTCCGTGCGTTCCCGATGCGTATCCGTAATAAAAATCTGTCCGAAATTTTCCTGATTCACCAGTTCTATCAATTGAGAAACACGGCTGTCGTCCAGTTTATCAAAAATATCATCCAGCAAAAGAATAGGCGTTTTCTTTGTTAACTCTTTTATAAGGCTCATTTGCGCCAGTTTCAAAGAAATTAAAAAGGATTTCTGCTGTCCCTGAGAACCTATTTTCTTAATTAAGACAGCATCCATTTCAAAAAGAAGATCATCCTTGTGAATTCCTTTCGAAGTATAAGTCAGCATTCTGTCTCTTTCCAGACTTTCCTTCAGCAGATTTTCAAAGGAATTTTCAAGCAAATGAGACTCATAAAGTACAGAAACCGTTTCTTTTCCTCCTGAAATAATCCTGTAGAAATTCTGAACTATCGGATTTAACTTTTCAACGAATGTTTTTCTTTTAGTAAAAATTTTGGTTCCGAATTTAATGATCGGATCATCATAGATTTCCAGTGAATCTTTATCCCAAACCCTGTTTTTGGCAAAATATTTCAGCAAAGCATTTCTCTGCTGAATGGTTTTCTGGTACTGAATTAAATCAAAAAGATACTCAGAATCCGTTTGTGAGATCATCGAATCCAGAAATTTTCTCCTGCTTTCTCCCGAATCTGAAATTAAATTTGAATCATACGGAGAAATCATCACACTGGGTAAATATCCGATGTGATCCGCCATTCTGTCGTAGCTCTTATCATTTTTTTTAATGACTTTTTTCGCTTCTTTAGGCTGAAGTACTTTGATGTTGTCTTCACTGTCATCATTCTGAATTTCAGCATCTATCGTAAAGAAATCTTCGTCATTTTTAATATTGTTGAGATCCGTATTTCCCAAAAAACTTTTGCCTACAGAAAGATAATGAAGCGCATCCAGAATATTGGTTTTTCCCACGCCGTTATTCCCTACAAAACAGTTGATTTGCGGAGAAAATTCGAATTTTTTCTCGGTGTGGTTCTTAAAATTGTACAGGGAAAGCTTCTTGATAATCATTCGTCAAAAATACTTCATTATTCCTAAAAATAAAAAGGGAAGTGCCGAACAAGTTTCTACCCCGAAGGAAAAATACAGATCATCTCTTTCATTTTCAGAGAAGTAGATGAAAATATACGTAATGATGCTTGAAAGAAAAAAAGCCAGTGCATAATTAAAATCAAGATAAAAAACAGACAGAATATTGCTGATAAAAATAAGCAGATAAGCCAGATATTTTGTGTTCTGAATGCCGATCATCGTGGGAAATGTTTTCACGGTATCAACATTCATATCCCGAATGTCGAAAGGTAAAACCAAAGCCGTAATGAAGAAAAAGCTGATCAGGAAGATCGGGATACTGAATTCCGGCAACGTAAGCCAGCAATTCATCAGTCCCCAAACCAATCCTACATAAAATACCTTCAGCAGAGGAATTTTCCGGATATAAACATCAAGAAAAAAACTGTTGTATAATAAACCTAAAATAACGATGACAAACCATTTCATCAACCGTATTTCGTTGTGGTTATGAATAATTAACAACGAGCAGATAACTCCTGCAACAGCATTCAGAATCAGAATTTTTAAAAAATGTTTTGTTTTCTGGTATTTGGTGTACAGATAACCGCTGAAATACGTTATAAAAAGGAGGAAAACCGTCGGATAGCGGAACGTGTTTTGCTCCAACATGAAAAATACTGCAAAAAGAGTTCCCGTTAAGGATACGTAAAACTGACTGTCTATAACGGATTTTTTCAGTACTTTTAAGAAATTCATTTATCAAAAATAACATATATGAAAAGATTTTCCAAGATTTTTATGCTTTTGCTTCTCCTGCTGAATTTTTCGGGGATTTCCGCCCAGAAATATTATGAAGAGCAATGGAAAAAAATATCAGCAAATTCCCAGAAAGGAGCGTATAAATCTAATCTTCCCATCATTTCAGAAATACAGAAACAGGCGATGAAAGATAACAATACTTTACAGCTTATCCAGTCTTTAAAGGCAGAATTCAGTATCGTAAACCAAACACAGGACGATGAAAAGAACGATTCCGTAAGCAGGCTTTTCAAAAAACTGAGTGAGGTAGAAAAACAACTGAAAGACGATGACAGGATATTATTTGAAGTTCTGTTGAATGGTTTTTTCCTCGATTATTACAACCAACATTCCTGGGAGATCGAACAGCGTACCAATATCAATTCTCAGGATCTCTCGCAGATCGAGACATGGAGCAAGCTTGATTTTAAAAATTATCTGAATAAAAAATATCAGGAATTTGATCTGCAAAAAGATAAAATGAGAAAAATTTCCCTAATCAAATATGAGAAGGCTTTTTCATACAACGATTACATTTCCTATTTCCCGACTTTATGGGACTGGTATTCGACCAAAAAGATCGAATTTCTTTCTGATAATGTTCTATTTACCAAAAATGAACTTACGGAAAATCAGATAAAGATTAATGCGATCTATGATGATCTGATAGCGCAGAATTCGGGCAATCCCAAATTGTATTTCATGCATAAAAAATTGCAGGCCAACTGTAATCTCACACTGTGTAAAGATCGTCTGACTCAGCTTCAAAACCTTTTGAAAACCGAAACGGAAGGCGATTATAAAGTTCTGATCATGGAAGATGTAATGGAACAGTTGCTTTCCCAAAAAAAGGAAAAAGAAGCTCTTGCAATTGCGGATCAGGCAAAAACGATGTATCCCAAATCTCCTTTTATTGATAATATTAAAAATAAAGAAAATCAGATACTGAATCCGTTTCTGAATATTAAATATGAACAGCAGACCCAAAGCAATAAGCCGATTCATTTTGTGGCAGAGTATAAAAATGTTTCCGCTTTTTCCATTACGATTTACGAAGTAAAAGAGGATCTCACTACTTTCTTGCAGTACGCCAAAAACTCGTATTCTACTAAATTTAATAAGATTAAAAAAAATCTGGTTAGGAAAGAAGCTTATAAACTGGATGATCCGAAAGATTTTAAGAATCATAAAACGTCCTTAGAAATACAATCTCTTCCGTCGGGAATTTATCTTGCCGAATACAACGTTGCCGGAATCAGCGACAATGAAACCGAAGCGGAAAAAGACTTTTATTTTCTGGTTTCGGATAACAGAATTATTTATCAGTCAAAAACAGGCAGAAATCAGTTATCCAATCAATTAAAATTAGTGAACAGTGAAAACGGACAACCTGTTATTAACGAAAATCTTACGTTTTATGAATTTGTTTCCAATAATAATTTAACCAAAATAAACGGTAAAACAGATAATAACGGTATTTTCAGATTTCCTGCGACAAAAAACAATGATTATTACAGAACATTCCTGATCCGACAGCCAAAAACCAATGATGTGCAGATCATGGAAGTCTATGGAGAAAGGGGGTACAATAGTGATGCGAACAAAGAAACAAAACAAAGCAAGGTACAGATTTTCACAGACCGGGCAATTTACAGACCGGGACAGACGGTTTATTTTAAAGTCATTAATACACAGCGTGATAAAGACATAGAATCTATAGTTGCCGGATTAAAACAGAAAATTACATTAACCGACACCAATGGACAGGAAGTTTCTTCGCAGACATTTACCACCAATGAATTCGGTTCTTATCACGGAAGTTTTGTGCTTCCGAAAGGGAAACTGAACGGAACTTTTTATCTGAGAACAGATGGAAATGACGGGTATAAAAATTTCAGAGTGGAGGAATATAAAAGACCGAAATTTGAAGTGACTTTTGATCCTGTAAAAGATGAGTACAAATACGGACAAACCATAGAGCTGAAAGGGAAAGCCATGATGTTTTCCGGAGTCGCTTTAAGCAATACAACCGTTAATTATGAAATTAAAAAACGAAATATCCGCTGGAGATATTTTTCGTGGTATCCGCAAAATGATGATGATCATGAAAACTCAGTTTTGGGTGAAGCAAAAACCAATGAAAAAGGAGAGTTTATCATTAAAATTGATCCTAAAAAAGACGAAAATGTAGAAGGAATTCAGATTGATAATTATGAAATCAATGCATCCGTTACAGATATCAACGGCGAGACACAGACTGCAGATACCCAGTTGAAAGTGGCTTCCGTTTCTCATTATATTCAGGCTGAAGAAATAAAGAATGTTTTTTCTGATGAAAATGTAAAACTGAATGTTGAAACAAAAAATTATAACGAACAGCTTCTTAAAAAATCGTATCAGGTAAAATTATCAAAACTGGTGTCTCCGGACAGAATTTTTAGACAGAATTTCAAATCTGAAGTTCAGGATTTACCAAAATTCTCAAAAGAAGAATTCATCAGCAGATTTCCGCATGATTTTTACGATAAAAAGGACGAGCCTAAAAACTGGAAATCAACCGTAATTCTTGAGAAAACACAACAGCCAATAACTAACGACCAACAATTATCAACCAATCTGGACTTAGGAAAACTGGAAGCCGGAGATTATCAGTTGGAACTGTATAATATTGAAGGAAAAGATACGATAAAAACGCTGCAGAATTTCAGTGTTTGGGACAAAAAAACACTTAAAACCGATCAAAAAACTTTCCTGACGGTTGTACAGTCCAAAAAAGAACTGAAAAGAGGAGAAAAAGTTGCATTTACGGTTTATTCTTCGATTCCGAACGCTCTTCTGAATATTTTTGTACAGAATGGTTCCGGAAAAACGGTTTCTGAAGTTTTGCCTTTTAAAAACGGAATGCTGGAATATACAGCAGATATTCCAAAAGATAAAGATATACGAATTTTGAATGTACAGTTTCAGGTAGTTGCCTTTAATGACGTTCAGACAGAATCTGTAAATCTGGATATAGATGATACTGACAAGTCTTTAACGATTGAAACCCTTACTTTCAGAGATAAAATTCAGCCGAATTCAAAAGAAAAATGGTCTGTAAAAATTTCAGGAAATGAGAAAGAGAAAATTAACGCTGAAGTTTTAGCGAATATGTACGATATGTCTTTGGATAAATTTGCTGTTAATCGATATGACTGGTACACTTTATATGCACCGTTTATAAGTACAGTATCATACGATGTGAGAGTGTATCTGCGACAAAAATATTATCAGAAAAGATTGGATTATTTTTCGGGAGAACAGGTTGAGGTTCCTGTTTTTGACTGGTTTGACGAAAGTATATTATGGATGTATAACAAAAGTAACCTTTTAGAAACCAGAACAGGAATGGTTAATGTAGAAGGTGTAAAAGCAGCGGCATATACACCGCCACCTCCGCCGCCAACTAAAGGCGCAAGAAAAGATGTTGCAATGAAAGTGGCAATTTCAGAAGATAAAATGGAGATAATTCAAAATGTTGTTCCTGAACCTTTAAAAGCACCTAAAATAGAAACACCTCCGCCAACGGAAACTATTTTAACCCAAGTTCCCATTCGCCAAAACCTAAACGAAACCGCATTTTTCTACCCGGATTTGAGAACCGATTCCGAAGGCAATGTAAGCTTCGAATTCACTTCTCCTGAAGCATTGACAAAATGGAAACTGATGTTTTTGGCACATACCAAAGACGCAAAAGCAGGAACACTGGAAAAAGAAGTTGTAACGCAGAAAGAATTTTCGGTAACGCCAAACTACCCAAGATTTTTAAGAGAAGGAGATGAACTGAATCTCCAGTCCAAACTATCGAACTTAACGAACAAAAAATTAAACGGTTCGGCAAGCTTACAGATTCTGGATGCATTTACCAATGAAGATATTTCGGCTCAATTTGGTTTAAATTCAGACATTCAGAACTTTGAATTAAATGAAAACGGAAACTCCGCTTTGACATGGAAAATAAAAGTTCCGGATAATGTTTCATCCATTATTTTAAAAGTGGTGGCAAAAGCAGGACAATATTCCGATGGAGAACAGAAAGCCATTGCGGTTTTACCCAACAGAATGCTCGTAACAGACGCGGTTCCTGTTTTTGTAAAAGAAGGCGAAACCAAAACATTTGAACTGGAAAACCTTAAAAATGCGACTTCAACCACGATTTCCAATGTCTCCAATACGCTGGAACTTACGACCAACCCAATCTGGGAAATTATGTTTGCGCTTCCAAGCCTTAAAAATGACCAGAACAATTCAGCGGATGTTGTATTTAACAAATGGTTTGCCGATGTTTTGGCATCAGAAATCTTTAAAGCCAATCCAAAGCTGAAAACTGTTTTCGAAGAATACCAGAATAAAGGATTATTGATTTCCAATATTGAAAAAAATCAGGAACTGAAACAGTTGCTTTTGGAAGAAACACCGTGGGTTCTGGAAAGCAAAAATGAAGAAGAACAAATGTCGAAACTGGCTTTGCTGTTCGATGTCAATTCAATGAAAAACTCCATTCAGCAGGATTGGGAAGATTTAGAGAAACTGCAGAATCCGGATGGAGGATTTTCGTGGTATAAAGGTTATCCGAGTTCATATTCCACATCATTGTACATTCTTAAAAATTTAGGAAAAATCAATTTTTGGCTGAAAGATAACATAAAAGATTACCAAAGTACTGAACAGAATGAAATGGTTTCCAACCTGATCAAATACGTAGATAATGAAATTGAAAAATACACTTCGACTTCGCTCAGTGCGGGAAAAGAAAATGTAATCAATAACTGGACTTTAGACTATCTCGACACCCGAAATTACTGGGAAAAGCAGTATCCGTTAAAAGGAAAAGGAGCCACTTTAAAATCCTTGGTAAAACAGAAAGTAAAAACGATGAAAATTACAGATTTTACCTTCTTCGGACTGCATCGTGCCGCTTTACTGATGAATGATTATGGTGTAAAAGAAGTTTCAGATAAACTTTTAAATTACCTGAAAGAAACTTCCATAGATTCAAAAACGCAGGGTGTTTACTGGAAACAGAATCTTGATGACTGGGGTTGGTTCAGCTCGAAAGTGGTGAATCATGCAGGAGCATTGGAAGCATTTAATAAACTGAAAACCAACGATCAGCAATTCATTGAAGATTTGAAAATCTGGCTGATTACGCAGAAAGAAGCGAATTCATGGGGGAACTCAAGAGGAACTTCAGAAGTTATTTTTACGATTTTAAATTCAGGAAAATCATGGACGACCGCGGAAAGCGATAAAGCAACGATTGTTTGGGGCGGAAAAGAACTTCAGCCACAGACTCAGGCAACAGGTTATGTGAAATCTACCGTGAAATCGGATGTTTTAGATAAAAATTTAGCCACAGTTACGGTAACAAAACCGGGCGCAGGAATTGTACAGGGAGGTTTGTTCTGGCAATATTACGAAGATCTGGATAAGATCAAATCTTCCGAGAATTACCTGTCCGTCACCAAAGAACTGTACAGAAAAGTAAAAACCGTGAATGGAGAAGAATTGCAGAAAATCACTCCGGAAACTCCGTTAAAAGTAGGCGATAAAGTGACGGTACGAATGATTTTAAATACTGACCGACCGATGGAATTCATCCACATCAAAGACATGAGAGCAGCAGGATTTGAGCCTTTGGATGTACTTTCAGGGTATCAGTGGAAGAATAATTTAGGATATTATCGGTCGACCAAAGATGCTTCCACGAATTTCTATATTGAACAGATGCCGAAAGGAAAGTATGTTTTCGAATACGATTACGTCGCCAATGCATCCGGAATATTCTCAAACGGAATTACCACAATTCAGAATTATTACGCTCCGCAGATGAATGCGCATACGAAGGGAGATGTGGTTGAAATTAAAAGCAACTAAATAATAAAATCACCGCAAATCCTAGGATTTGCGGTGATTTTTTAATGATAATGATTATTAAAGTTAAACGTTTGTTTAATTTGGAACAGTTTTTGACCTGAATAAACTTATAAAATAAATACAAAACTTATGAGATTTTCAAAAACAATTATTTCAGGATTGATGCTCTTTGCAGCAGTGAATACCTTTGCACAAAAGAAAACAGAAAAATTCGAGAAGTTACAGATCGAAATGTTCCCAAAAGCGAAAGAAGGTTTTAAGCAGGTTTATATTCAGCTTCCGGTTGCCAAAAATGAAAACGATCTTAAAGTGGAATTTTTTGTAGGAACAGAAAAAATGCTGGACTGTAACAAACATTTTTTAATAGGAAAAATCAATACGCAGGATCTTCAGGGATGGGGTTATAATTATTACGAAGTAGAATCCAAAGGAGAAACCGGAGGAACTTTAATGGCTTGTCCGGATCAGAAACTTACTAAAAAATTTGTTTATCTTCAGCCGGAAACTGTACGATACAACAGCAAATTACCATTGGTTTTCTACATTCCGAAAGATATGGAAGTTCATTACAGGGTTCTTCGTCCCGATGCGATGAAGAAAGCTGTTCAGAGATAAATTAAAATATATATAAAGTCACTTTTTATGAAGTGGCTTTTTTTTATCTTTGAAAAAAGAAGAATAATGTATACGATATTGGATTTAGAAAGCCGGTTCTCAAAACAAAAGATCAACAAGGCAAAAAAACTACTGATAAGGGAATTTGAAGAAGAGAAAAAAAATCATTTCATTTGTTTTGTTGATGATGAAAATGAATCTTATGACGCTAGAATTGTATTAAATCCGAAATCCGAAATTACAGAATCTTCATGTGATTGCGAAAGCAAAGATTTTTGTCTGCATCTTTTGGCAATGGGACTTTTCATGTCAGAAAATAAATCGGGAAAAATAAGTTCTCAAAAAACGACAAAGAAAAAGGTTTCTGAAGCTGAAATAGCTATGGAAAATCTGAATGCAGAAGAATTGAAAAACTGGTTGCTGTTGTTTTTTAAGAAGAATAAAGAAGCAGAAGTTCTGTTTATGATGGACTTTGGAGAAAAGAAAAAGTCTTTTTCGGATGAGGAAATTTCTGAAATCATAAAAAATACCAGCAATTCTGTTGCCGGGAAAAAAAGAAATCTTACAGCACAGGATGTAAAAAAAATAGTTGATCTTCTTACAAAAGCTTTAGAACCTGTAGAACAGTATCTTTTTCAGAATAATGATAAGCAGGAAAGTATTGATAAATTTATGGTTATTAATGATGAACTCACCAAATATCAGATGAAGGTTTCTTTCTCAAGCACGAGGTTTGATACTTTTCATGAAAAGCTAAGAGAAAGATTTGTCGCTCATCTCAATGCTATAAAAGATTTTGAGTATTGGAAAGAAATTGCAACCAAAAACTGGAATGTCTTTCTGAAAGGCAAAGATTCTATACGTTTTCATTTTTATTATTTCATTAAAGAAATGTATCATTCCGGTGATCGTCTTCAAAAACTGCATATTGCCGAGTTGATAAGGCAGGAAATTTTGTTTTGGATTAAAAATAAGTTTAATTTAAAAGTTTCTTTTAGAGAAGATCTGTTGGAAATTGTTGCCGAAAATAATTTTTTTGAAGAACTGCAACAATACTTTCCTGTGGATCGTTATGAGAACAGCTACAATCTAAAAGTGATTGAAGAAATTTTAAAGATTGATGAAGATAAGGCAGAAAAAGTTTGTAAAGCAGTTATCAAAACAAATACAAATGAAAAATACAATCTTCCTTATTATAATGTGCTTGAAAAAATCTATCAGAAAAGAAACAGCATCAAAGATTTGGCATATATTAAAAGAATGAAGTTTTGGGAAGACCCGTCTATTGAAAACTATATCTTTATTGCAGAAAATGATGAAGATACTGAGGCTTTAAAAAAATTAAGAAACAGAATTTTGTCAGGTTTAAGAGGATCTTTTTACAGCTATCCGGAAAACACGGAGCTTTACTTTGCTATTATGGATTATGAAAAGAACTATAAAAAAATGCTCGATGTTATCAATCGTGATGTTCCGACTTCAATCATAAATAATACGCTGAAAAGATGTTTCTTACAAATAAGCGGAGTTTTTTAAGTTCAGCAAACTCACGAACAGAATGGAACGGTTCTGAAGAGGAAGAAAATATTCTGGCAGATTTTTTAGTTTCGAAATATGACAGCGCTCAATTGGAAGAATTTTTTTCTAAAAGGTTTTTTGGTTTTGGAGCCGATCGGTTTTCTAAAATTGTTATAAATAAAATTAAAAAATAGAATCTAAGGAAGAATTTACTAATCATTCTGTACTTAGTTTTAAAGAGTGTAAGTAAAAAACTGATATATTTGTTTTTTTTAACAATTAAATAAGCTATGGAAAACGTTTTTGATGCTAAAGATGCTCAGAATTACATTGATAGGATAAATAATCTTACGCCTGAAACCAAAGGATTGTGGGGGAAAATGTCAGTAGATCAGATGTTGGCGCATTGTAACGTGTCTTACGAAATGGTTTACGAACCGGAAAAACATAAAAAACCGGGAGCTATTGCAAAATTCATCCTTAAATCGTTCGTGAAATCTAAAGTGGTGGGAGAGAAAGCGTATCCTCAGAACGGGCCGACTGCACCGCAATTTATTATTTCGGATCATAAAAACTTTGAAGAAGAGAAAAAAAGGCTCATCGGTTTTATCCAGAAAACACAGCAATTGGGAGCTTCTGCTTTTGACGGGAAAGAATCTTTTTCTTTCGGAAAACTGAAAGCACAGGAATGGAATAATATGTTTGCAAAACATCTCAACCATCATCTTGCACAATTCGGCGTTTAAAAAAACATAAACAATATGAAAAAACTTTTATTACTTTTTGTACTTCTTTCCAATTTCATCTTTGCACAGATGCCCGATATATCCAATGTCTGGCTGAATAACAGCAAAGCGTACACAGGAACCATCGGAAACAAAAATCAGCAGATTAAGCTGAAAATCAATATTTCCGAGCAGAATAAAAAAAACGATCAGGAATATTTCGTTTCAGGCTACACTTTGGTTGATAAAACCTATGCTAAATTCGAAGGAAAATTCATCATTGTCAAATATAAGGATGCCCAAAAAAGAGGAACCGTTTTCGGGGAATACGAACTGGCGGAAGAAAACAAAGGAAAACATTCCGGAATTCTGAAAGGTAAATTCATCTATACTTTTAAATGGAATAAAGATGCTGAAAAAGTGGAATCCCAGTATATCGAACTGATCGGTGACTGGAAGAGCTACGACGGAACGCTTGATTTTAAAACAAGAATTAATAATCAGTAATCATCATGTTAAGAAGAATTTTAGCGGTAATCGCAGGAATGATCGCCGGATCCATCGGAGTCTGGCTGATGGAAAGACTCGGTCATGCGCTGTATCCTTTTCCGGCGGGTTTAAGACCGGATGATCTGGAAGGTTTCAGAGCGTATGTGGAAAATTTACCGTTTATGGGAAAATTTATCGTGATTCTCGGTTACGCTTTGGGAGCTTTGCTCGCAGGATTTATTTCCACTAAAGTTGCCAACAACCGAAAACCAACTTCTGCAATCATCTGTGGAGTTATTTTCACTTTTTTTACCATTTACAATATGGTGATGCTTCCGACTCCTTTCTGGTTCTGGGTTTTGGGAATTGCAGTATGGGGATTGGTTTTGGCAGGATACAAATTGGCATTAAACAATAAACAAGTATGAATTTAGGTGCTTTTTCAATCAGTCTCAGTGTAAAAGATCTTCAGAAGTCTAAAGATTTTTACGAAAAATTAGGCTTCAGTCAGATGGCGGGAAATCTCGATCACAACTATCTTATCATGAAAAGCGGTGACCATATTATTGGTCTTTTTCAGGCAATGTTCGATGGGAATATGCTTACTTTCAATCCGGGATGGGATCAGAATGCGCAGAATCTTGATTCTTTCGACGATGTTCGGAAAATCCAGCAAAGATTAAAAGAACAAGGGTTGGAATTACAGAAGGAAGCCGATGAAAACACTTCCGGTCCTGAACATATTTACCTGAAAGATCCGGACGGAAACATGATCCTGATCGATCAGCACAGATAAGGTTTTACTCTTTTTATAACCTCACAAAAGAGCAGAATCAAAGGTTTTTAATAACTGAATTGTTCTTTTTATCAGGTTTAAAAATCATTTTAAACTCATTTTAAATTTAACCGCAAAAGGGACAAAAGACTTTATTGTATTTAAAGTATTTCAAAAGTCTGCAAAGAGAAAAAATCTTTGATTTTTTTAACTTACGTGCTCTTTTTTCTATTTGACTATTAAACTTAAAAAACTAAAGTGTCAAAATCTTTTGTGGTAAAAAAGCTTAGACAAATTAATCAAAAGAGACAAAAGACTTTATTGGATTTAAAGTATTTCAAAAGTCTGCAAAGAAAAAAAATCTTTGATTTTTTTAACTTATGTGCTCTTTTTTCCATTTAACTATAAAACTTAATTGAATATCCGTTAAACAACCTATTACTATGCAATGATATGAAAATCAATCATCTATAATAGGCACTTCGACAAGCTCAGTGTGACATCTCTAATACTAAATGCTTGATTTCTAGCGATGTCAAGCTGAGCCTGTCGAAGCTCTAGGTTAATAAACGGACAATCAATAAACTTAAAAAACTAAAGTGTCAAAATCTTTTGTGGTAAAAAAGCTTAGACAAGTTAAAAATTAAAACTAAACTATAAAAAAAGACACATCTATGGCAACAGTAAACGTTTACTTAACATTTAACGGAAATTGCAGACAAGCATTCGATTTCTACAAATCTGTTTTCGGCGGAGAATATCCTTACATCGGAACATTCGGAGAAATGCCTCCAATGGAAGGTCAGGAAACAAAAGAAGAAGACAGAGACAAGATTATGCACGTTTCGCTTCCGATTTCTAAAGAAACGATTTTAATGGGAAGTGATGCAGGTTGCGATCACGCTGCTCATCTGGTGATGGGAAATAACTTTTCAATTTCCATTAATGCAGAATCCAGAGAAGAAGCGGACAAATTATTCGCGGGACTTTCCGAAGGCGGAAAGGTTACCATGCCCATGTCCGATACATTTTGGGGTGCTTACTTCGGAATGTTTGCCGATCAATTCGGGATCAACTGGATGGTAAATTACGACGATCCGGCAAAAATGCAGCAACATCCTTAGAATGATAGTAGAATCTTAAAACTGACGAATTTTTGTCAGTTTTTTTATCTCCTATTCGTAAAATCAACATAACTTCTACAGGCTCATTTTATAATTATCGACATTTTTTCATTTTAAACTAATTTAAGAATTAACCACAAAAGGCACAAAAGACAATGTTAAAGCGAATTTCATTGATAATCAAAGCGCTCAAAAGAATAAAAATCAAAGATTTTTAAAAACTATTGTGAACTTTTACATTTATAATGATCAGCTTTAAATAAAAGTTTAGTCATCTTTTGTGACTTTTACGGGTAAATAAAAAGTTGGGGCAGCATAAAATATGCAGTTTGTTATTATTGATTTAAAATATTAAATTTGTTGAAAACGATAGATAATAGTAATATAATTGTATGAGAAATATTTTAAAAAAGACTGTTTTGGGAATTTTTACGTTGGGAGCAACTTTTTCACAGGCTCAGAAAAGCGATTTGGGAGCTTGGTATATGTATTTCGGGAATAATAAAATCAGCAAAAAACTGAATTTCCACAACGAAATTCAGTACAGAAATTTCGACGGAATAGGAGACTTGGAGCAACTGTTAATCCGTACCGGAATCGGCTACGATCTTACGGAAAACAATAACAATGTTTTGTTGGGATACGGTTTTATTCTGAGTCAGCCTTACGTGAAAGGAGAAAAAACAGAAAATATAGAGCACAGGATTTTTCAGCAGTATATTACAAGGCAGAAATTCGGACGTTTTAATATTCAGCATCGTTACCGTCTGGAAGAACGATTTCTGGAAGATGATTTCAGGATGAGGTTCCGTTATTTTTTAGGATTTAATATTCCGATCAATAACAAGGAAATGCTGCCCAAAACATTCTACGCATCGGCTTATAATGAAATTTTTCTTCATTTTGACAGTCCTGTTTTCGACAGAAACAGAGTCTACGGCGCTTTAGGATATGTCATTAATAAAAATATGAGAATTGAAGCGGGATACATGAATCAGATTCAGGAAAACAGAAACCGCGGACAGATCCAGATCGGATTTTACAACAACATTCCGTTCATCAAAAACTAAAAATGAATTGTATATTTAAATTCAGAAATTCATTTTAAACATTTAAACTAAAAATAAAACACTTATGCACGCAGGAAAAAGATTTGGAGCCATAGAATTTATACTCTGGACCAAGAGAAGCATCATTATTTTAGCTGTTTTGTCGGCAATTCCTACCACGATGTATTTTTTAGGATGGAAGTTTATTTCCTTTCCTTGGCAGCCGATTGCCATCATGGGAACAGCAGTGGCATTCATCGTAGGATTCAAAAACAATGCAAGTTACAGCCGTCTTTGGGAAGCAAGGCAAATTTACGGAGCCATTATTAACGACAGCCGGAGTTTCGGATGTATTCTGCGAGATTCTTTGCGCGGGAAAAATTCTCAGAAAGTAAAAACGATGTTCGAACGTCATTATGCGTGGCTTACTGCTCTTCGTTTTCAGCTTCGTGAGCCGAGAGCCTGGGAAAATATGAATACGCCTCAGTTTGACGAATATGCCAGAAATTATGAAGTTTCAGAAAGAATTTCAAAACTGGATGATGAACTGAAGTATATTTTAAGCAAAAAGAACAGAGCAACACAATTAATGGCTTTTCAGAGTAAAGAATTGTCTGAAGCCTATGCAAATGGTGAAATCAATGATTTTCAGTGGACGCAGATCAATCAGCAGTTGGTGAAATTTACAGACAATCAGGGAAAAGCAGAGAGAATTAAAAATTTTCCCTATCCGAGAAATTTTTCGTCTATAACCACGTATCTTTTGTTGCTGTTTATCATCTTCGTACCTTTCGGACTTCTGAAAGAATTTGATAAATTAGGAGAAGGAACTTCTTTTGAAGGTTTTACAATATGGTTTAATATTCCTTTCTCGCTTTTGGTAACGTGGTGTTTTCATACGCTGGATAATGTGGGAGAGGCTTCCGTAAATCCTTTTGAGGGAAGCGCAAATGATGTTCCGATCACGCAGATCAGCCGAACCATTGAAATTGACATGAGAGATATGCTGGACGAAACCCATCTTCCTCCTGCCATTGTTCCTAAGAATAATATTGTGTTGTAAGAGCATTTTTAAAGATTAATTTACTAAAATCTTAAATGGTAAGGTGAATTGAATATCTCATTAAGTCTTTTTACGTTCCGTTTAAGTCTTATTGCATTCTGTTTAGGTGTTTTTACCAAAGTTTTAAGTCTTTCAGTGAAATTTTTAGATGTTTTGGCAAAAATTTCACCTTTTTTTATTAAAAATTTAGCAAAAAAAATCAGAAAGTTATATAGACCTTCTGATTTTTTGTTTTTGAGAGAATCAAAATTATTGCAGGATTTTAAGTTTATATTGAAGTGAAGGGAAATTGATGAAAGTCCATTTCTGGGTATAATCTGACTTCATAAATTCTTTAGTTTCCGAATTACAATTCAAATTTATAACCTTTTTAGCCAAAGTAATTTCTTTATCTCGTATGTAAAAAAGAATAAAAAATCCGTTTTCAGGATATACAATCGCCTTTGGTAATACAATTTCAAAAGATCCGGTCTCTATATCACTAATATTTTTTTCAAACTTTAAAAGTTCGGCATCATCTTTAGGAAAACCGTTTTTATTTTCATAAATGAATATTTCTAATATACCATTTTCTAATAATATTTTTCTTGGGAAAACGGTTATGGATTTCAAATAGGATTTTTTGTTAAAATGGTTTGGAATAAAAACAGCTTTCTTTATATTAGAAAATATAGAGCAAACATACCTCGACTTCTTTTTATTCTTTACAGATATTTCTTCTCTACTATTATTTACAATATTAACAGCTTCAATTTCCTGAACCTTATCAAATAAGATCATAGTGTCTTTTTCTAAGGTAAAATCATATATCTTGTTTTCATACAATATTTTATCATTAGATTTATACTGATACTTTTGAAAATTATTTTTATTGAGTAAAACTTTATGTGAGGAATTTACAATAAATACAGAATCAATTTGTTTACCATCAGAAAATCGGATGATTGTTTGAGTTTTGTAAAAAACCAAAGAGAATAAAATAATAGTAAAAAGCAACCGTGTTTTAATTATTGTAGGATTTTAAGTTTATATAAAATACCTTGTGATTCATCTTTTTTCCATCCTCCATAATATGTGGGATTATAATAATATACATTTGATTCTTTTGTTGTCTTAAAACTTAAAGCAAAAACATTATTTTTATTGTATTGAAAATGAAAAACGATAAAAAAACCATTCTTAGGGTATTTTATTATTCTTGGAAATGTTATAAGCCAAGTTCCCGTTTTTATCCTTTTCACATCTTCATCAAATGATAAGATGGGATTTTTTTCATCAGGATCACCATTAATATTTGGTAAAATTTCTATCTTCATCTTCCCAGACTCTAAGACCTCTTTATTCTTCATCACAGGAAAAACTGATATTGATTTTACATATGTAACTTTATATTCGGTATTAATCTGTACAGAAGTCCCCATCTGATAATTAGAATTTAGAGCATAAAAAAAGTTTTGCTGATTTGTCTTTTTTACAGTTTTTTCTGTTTTATTATTAAAGTTTAAAATTTCTACTTCTTCAAGCTCTTTTACTTTGTCAAAAACAACAAGTGTGTCGTTATTCACTGCAAAATCAACGACTTTATTATTATATAATATCTGAGTCCCTTCTTTAAACTGAAAATTTTTTAGATTCGATGAAGTAAGAAACTCATTTTTTTTATCATTTTTTATTACAATTGATTCTACAGTTTTACCGTCCGAAAATCGGATAATTGTTTGAGCCTTGAAATATGTAATATAGAAAAGTAAGGAAAAGGATAAAATTCCTTTTCCTAACATAGTTATAATTTCTTTTTTTTTCAATTCAACTTTATTTAATTAACAAGAAGTACAGCCAGTAGGTATCTCACAATGTGGCATACCAGTTTGAGTTTGAGTTGTTGTTTGCACTCCTTCCATAATATATAATATTCAACTTCATACGTAACGGTATAAGTTGGGCTTCCATCTATTGCATGACCACTTTGAACACAAGTTTGGACTCCTACAATTTGGCTTCCCCAAAATCTTCTTTCCGTTTCGGAGGATGTACTGTTTCCATCCGTTGCAGAAGCTAATGTAAACACAGATGCTAAAGCTAAAGCACCAATCAAAATTTTCTTTTTCATGTAATTGAATTTTTAAAGTTAATAAATATTTTTAAAAAAGTGATTGTTTTTAAATCACGTTGCCAAGATATAATCTTTTCCCTTTCTGTACAACAACCGGCAGTTATAAAATCGATAACCGTTGGTTATAATTTTAAAAAACATTACTTTAGCATTTAAATCTTGAATGTATGAGTTTATAAACAAAGCTTCGAAAGCTAAGAGAACAGAAAGGCTGGTCGCAAATGGATATCGCACATCAGCTTGATATTTCCCAGCCTGCTTATAATAAATGGGAAACAGGGCAAGCTAAACCCACTTTGCAAAACCTTCAGAAAATTGCAGAAATTTTTGAAGTGGATTTCTTTGATTTGATTCAGGAACAAATGCCAAGTATAGATTTTTCAAATTCAACGTTTGAAAGCAATTCGAATAGTCCTATTTTTGTTATTGAATCAACAAATAATACAATTAGTTATGATTCACCTGAATTGATTACTAAAATTTTAGAAAATCAGGAGCAAATGGCAAAAATAATAGAAAATCAAAGTAAGCTTATCGAAAGTTTGTTAAAAAAATAATTTCAGAAAGTTTAAATACCATAAACCTCTGAGGTTTTATAAATAACAAATAGTCTTACTTTCTTTCATCATTTTTGCATTCAAACATTAAAAAACAGAAATATGAGTCAACCAATTATTGTAGAGCAGAAAATAAATGCTCCGGTTTATAAAGTCTGGAGAGCATTAACCGATAAAACTGAAATGCAGTCGTGGTATTTCGATATTTTTGATTTTGAACTGCAAACCGGCAAAATATTCAACTTTTATGAACCGGGGGAAGAGAAAAAGTATCATCATCAGGGAGAAATTTTAGAAATTGTTCCCAATGAAAAACTGAAATATTCCTGGGCTTATCCCGAATTTTCCGATAAAAAAACAACCGTAACCTGGGAATTGAAACCCGATGAAAACGGAACTTTAGTAAAGCTTATTCACGAAGATATTGACCATTTTAACGATTTAGGTGACCATTTTTCACGGGAATCTTTCACGGAAGGCTGGAACGGAATTTTGAAGGAAAGTTTGAAACCCTATCTGGAAAGCTGATCTCAATTCGTGAATTAAAATATAAATGATGGCAAAATTCAATTCCCTTCGTTCCGTTTTATGGACAGAACGATTCGATGAAACAATCGGTTTTTATACGCAGATTCTTGGTTTTACCTTACAGGAAAGAAATTATGATTGGCAATGGGCTTCTTTACAGAAAGATGAGGTAGAGATCATGCTCACTAAACCGAATCAGCATGAGAAATTCAACGGAATAGGGTTTACAGGTTCGTTTTATTTTAACGTAGAAAATGCAGATGAATTATGGGACGAACTGAAAGACAAAACGAAAATCTGCTACGAAATAGAAACGTTCGACTGGGAAATGAGGGAATTTGCGATCTATGATAACAACGGTTACATATTACAATTTGGTCAAGATCTTCATGAAATTAGTTCAGAGGAATAAATTTTGCTAATTTTGGGGAAATTATTTTAGAAATCAATGAAAAAAAATATAATAGCAGGTTTTGCAGCGATTTTGTTGTTGGCTTCATGTAAAGATGATAAAAAAGTACTGGATTCTTTGGCAGATTACAACAACTCGATGATGGAAAAAGGATACCATTTCGGAGATAAACTGGATTTGCCGAAAGAGGTAACCGAAGATGCAGAAACCATTTCGATCAGTTTTGGAGATAAAGAAACATCTGGTCTTACGATAGATCCTAAATTCTTTACATTAGGCGACAATGCTGTTACTTTTAATATCAAAACAAAAGGCGGCGAAACATTAACGCAGGATGCGACCATTAATGTTTTTGCCAAAAATCCTGAGCAGAAAATCAATTACGAAATCATCGCCGAATATCCTCACGATCCGAAAAATTTCGTGCAGGGTTTCCAGATTGAAGGCAACACGATTTATGAAAGCGACGGACAGAACGGTTCTTCGCAGATTTTAAAATATACGTTAGGAACCACAACGCCTTTGGCTTCAACCAAACAGCCACAGGAAGACTTTTCTGAAGGAAGCACCATTGTTGGCGATAAAGTCTATCAGTTAACATGGCAGAGCAAAAAAGGATATATTTACGATAAAAGCTCTTTAAAATTAATCAAAGAATTTGCCTATCCGAATGTTTTGGGTGAAGGTTGGGGATTAACCTACGATGGTAAAAACCTAATTGCTTCAGATGGAAGTAAATTATTGTATTTCCTAGATCCGAACAATCCTTCAAAAATGATAAAATACATTGCCGTTGCGGGAAGTTCTCAGGCTTACGATCAGTTGAATGAGCTGGAATTCCATAACGGATTTATTTACGCCAATGTTTGGCAGAAACCGATCATTCTGAAAATTAATCCTGCGAACGGAGAAGTGGTAGGAACTTTTGATTTTACAGAAATTGCCAAGCAAAATACCAAAGGAAGCGACGATGTACTGAACGGAATTGCCTTTAAAGGAGATAATATGTTGGTAACCGGTAAAAACTGGTCTAAAATTTATGAAGTAGCGATCAAATAAATTTTGATGTCTTCTGTCTTGGTAATGAAAATAAAAAACTTAAAGTGAAGAAAAGCCTGATCGCGGGTTTTGCAGCAGCTTTGCTGTTGATGTCCTGTAAAAACGATAAAAAAATCCTTGATTCTTTGGCGGATTATAACAATGCGATGGAAGAGAAGGGATATCATTTTGGTGATAAGTTGAATCTTCCGCAGGAAGTTACGGAAAATGCAGAAAGTATTTCCATAAGTTTCGGAAATAAGGAAACCTCAGATTTAACGATTGATCCGAAGTTTTTTGCGTATGGCGAGAATGAAGTAACATTTAATATTAAAACGAAGGGCGGAGAAATTTTAAATCAGGATGCCACCATCAACGTTTTTACCAAAAATCCTGAAGCCAATATTCCTTTTGAAATTGTAGCAGAATATCCTCATGATCCGAACAATTTTGTGGAAGGTTTTCTCATAGAAGGAAATACGGTTTATGAAAGTGATGGGCTGGAAAAAGCTTCACAATTAATAAAATATACTTTGGGAAGTACGGCTCCGGCGCAGACTGAAAAACAGCCCGCCGATATTTTCTCCGAAGGAATTGCCATTGCCGGAGATAAAATTTATCAGTTGACCTATCAAAATAAAATCGGATTTGTTTACGATAAAAATACGTTAAAGAAAATCTCGGAATTTCCTTTGCCGAATGAATTCGGAGAAGGTTGGGGAATGACCTATGACGGGAAAAATCTTATCGCAGACACCGGTTCGAATAAACTGTATTTTCTGGATGTAAATAATCCTTCCAAAGTGGTGAAAACGGTTTCTGTGGGCGGAAATAAAGAAATTTACAATCAGATCAACGAGCTGGAATATCACAACGGATTTATTTATGCCAATATCTGGCATCAGCCTTATATTTTAAAGATCAATCCTCAAACCGGAGAAACCGTAGGGAAATTTGATTTTACAAAGATCACGGAAGAATATACTCAGAATAACAGCGAACACGTTCTTAACGGAATCGCCTTCAAAGGAGATCATATGTTGGTAACAGGTAAAAACTGGTCGAAAATTTACGAAGTTGCGATTAAATAAGTTAAAATGAACCGCAATTTCTGTTGAAATAAATAAAAGCAGTAAATTGGTAGCGTTCCTTTCCGGAGCGCTATCTTAGTAAAAGAATTTGAAATTATTATCCTTCATATTTGTATTGGTTTTCTGCTCGTTATCCGCGCAGAAAGCCCTTCCTTTAGACACGCTGAAACTGAAGGAAGCAAAAGACATGCTTGCCGACGATTACGGAAATCTGTACATCTATAAAAACAAAGATTTCAGCTTTACCAAATACGATTCCTTAGGAAAGCAGATCGGAAAGATGATGCTTACGGTTCCTTATAAAGTGCAGACGGTACAAAATCCGTTAAGCGTTCCTTTGTTTTCTGAGAATGCTCAGGAAATGAAATTTGTAGATCAGAATCTTAACGAAATCCAAAAGGTCGATTTTAAGCAGAAATTTGGCTTTATCAAAATGGCTTATGCGGAAGATCTTCAACAGCTCTGGTTGTTGGATGAGAGTACAAAACGCCTTATTCAGTATAATTTCAGAAACGAAACGACGATTAATTCTTATCCTTTCGATGCCGCAATTGATGATTTAACGGATCTTTTGGTGTATGAAAGCAAGGTGTATATTTTAACGAGAAAATACATCCGTGTGTATTCATTAAAGTTTGAAAAGCTTTTTGAAGCACCTCTGGAAAACGGAAAACGTTTCAGACGGGAGAATGAATTTATACTGGTGATTACCAATAATTCTATTTTAAAGTACATTCCGGAAAAAGAAATGGTGAAAATCTTTGAAGATCCGGATGCGCAGATTGTGGATAAAAATACACTGTCTTATTTTGAAATAAAAGCTAATAAACTTTACCTTTACAGCCTTGAAAAAAACAGGGAGTCCAAACCACAAACGGAGCCTGATCCTAAACAGAAAGCTGCGGAACAGGAAGAAGAAAAATCAATAGAAAAAGTGGCGGAACCCGATAGTCCTGAAGGAAAACTGGAAAAGAAAAATCAGGAAATTGAAAGCAAAAATCCTGCGGAAAGTTCTCTTGAGAAGCTTCTTGAAGATACTTCCCAGATTCAGGCTGCCGGAATTTAGATCTTTATTAAATTAAAATATACTAGGGAAAATATGCACATTGCAGTTACAGGAAATATTGGAGCAGGAAAAACCACGTTAACCACAATGCTTTCTAAACATTACGGTTGGGATGCCCAGTTTGAAGATGTAGATCATAATCCTTATCTGGAGGATTTTTACGCAGATATGAGCAAGTGGAGTTTCGCGCTTCAGATCTATTTTTTGGGAAGCAGATTCAGACAGGTAAAAGAGATCAGGGAAAGCGGGAAAAATATTATTCAGGATCGTACGATTTATGAAGATGCACACATTTTTGCAGAAAACCTGAACGATATGAATCTTCTTTCGGATCGCGATTTTAAAAACTACGAATCTGTTTTCAATCTGATGAAATCTTTCGTTTCTGCGCCGGATTTATTAATTTACCTTAAATCTGACGTACCGAATCTGGTAAAGAAAATTTATAAAAGAGGAAGAGAGTACGAAGCATCAATCAGCATCGAATATCTTTCAAAACTGAATCAGAAATACGAAAAATGGATCTCCAATTATACGGAAGGCAAACTTTTGATTATTGAAGTGGATGATCTTGATTTTGTAGAAAAGCCTGAAGATTTCGGATTTATTTTAGAGAAAATCGAAGCGGAACTAAACGGTTTGTTTTAACAAACTTTTATCATACATTAAAGCAGGAATCGTTTTATTTCTTTCTAAATTTGCTAAAGAAACAGCTAATTTTTAAATATAAATAATCATGTTGGTGAAGGTTTTACATAATGGAAATTGTTCAAAATCGAATGCGGTTTTGGAATACCTCGACGAAAACGGAGTTCCGTTTGAGATCATCAACATCGTTGAAGATCCGCTGAGTGAGCAGGAAATTAAAACGGTTTTAAAAAAACTGAATCAGAGTGTTTTTCACATCATCAGAAAAACCGATAAATTGTATCTGGAAAATTTCGCAGACAAAAATTTATCTGAAGAAGAATGGATCAAAGTTCTGGCTGAAAATCCGTCCCTGATCCAGAGACCGATTATTATTAAAGGTTCTGTAGCGATGCTCGGAAGACCAATTGAAAATGTGAAGTACTTTATCGAGAAATAAAAACTTCTTTGAAAAATATACTAAAAAAAGTCAGCCGTAAAGCTGACTTTTTGTTTTTATAAAAGAATGACGCCTTCTATTTTTGCGACTTCCTGATAAATGGTTACCACCTGATCTGCATCTAAAACGAATGCATTAATATTGCAGGCTGTGTATTTTCCGTTTTTACTTTCGCGGTTTCCCAGTGTAAATTTGATTCCGTCGAAAACCTTATAAATCTCTGTAAGTTTTGCCTGATCGGTAGGAATAATAAATTTAAATAAATAATCTTCCGGAAAATCGTGATGACCTTCCAGTTTTTCCCTCAAAGAGTTGTAAAAATCTTCAGGGTTTGCGTGTTGATTTCCTTGTAATATATCCATCTGCTTTTTAAAAATCTATATAAATATAGTTAAAATTTTTCTATTTCCCAAGCGGTCCCAGAAGCGACTTGGAATTTTGGACTTCATAATCTTCAATGATGTTGAAAATCCCGTTCACAAGCTGTTCGGAAGCTAATTGACTTAATCCTCCCGAATTTACAGAAGTTTTGTTTCCACCCAGAAGACTTCCCAGTAAATTGCTTCCCGATAATGCGGTGTTGATGCTTTTCACAATTCCGTATTGGTTAAGCTGCTCTTCAACTTTTGGGGTAATTGCGGCAATAAGCTGTTGGGAAGTTTTTTCTTTCAGAATTAAAGTTGCTGTTCCTTTCTCCCCCTGAATAATTCTTGTGACATCATTTGCATTAAGGCTGTTAACAGCATTCACAAGGATTGGTTTTGAAATGTTTACGGTGTAAACTGCCGCATCTGCAATATAAGCTCTTTCTTTTGCAACCAGAGACGGCGCAATTTTTTCCAGCATTGAGTTGATGTCTCTAAGCTGCTTCGGAAGAGCTTTATCCACCATATTGTTCTGCAGAAAAGCATCTCTGTTGCTGTATACATTAACTCCTTTATCGATTCCGTTTAAAAGAAGTCTCTTAATAATCGATAATCCAAGATCAGACGTTGCCAAAGTTGTGCAGGACTGCATGGTTGTATTGATAACTGCTCCGGTTCCTATCAGAAGAGCCGCCGCGATAATATATTTTTTCATTGATATTGATTAAACGTTAATGATTGTCAAATACTGAACCAAATTTATGACAGTAGAATTAGTTTAACAAATTTTATTACTCATATTGTTAAATTGATGATATAACAAAATAAAATCTGAATTTGTGGAGTTATAGTTGTTAAGATATTTATTATAAGTAAATAAGACGAAAATTTTTAATTGAATATTATTCCTTTAAAATTGAGAAATATTTAATAATTGAATTTATATTGAGCAATTTAGTAATTATAATCAATTATTAAATGTCTTTCTGTAAATATCAAATATTAACAGAATGATAAAAAATTTAAGTATAATTAACATTGTTGAAGATATTTTTATAATTTTGACTAATGTCTTTTATTGAGAATATATTATTTTCCTGTAAAAAGACAGTCGGAAGTGAAGCTTCCGATCTCAGAACTGATTGTACGAATAAAATTAAACTATATGAAACAAAGTGATTTAAAGTATTCATGTCTCATTGCGGTTTTATACTTCGGTATGAATGTCAATGCGCAAACTACTCCAAAAGATACTGTTCCGAAGGAGCAGAAGATCGAGGAAGTAGTGATGATTGGTTATGGTAGTAGGAAAAAAGTTGATAATACAGCTGCCATAAGTTCCATTAACGCTGAGGAAGTAAGCAAGACTAAAGTTCTTAATCCAACACAGGCAATTCAAGGAAAAGCTGCGGGGGTACAAGTCTCTGCATCAGATCTACCGGGATCAACACCTTCTATTGTAATAAGAGGTTTGGGTACTGCATTAGGAGGAAGAGAACCTCTATATGTTGTCGACGGAATGATGGTTGGAGGTATTTCAAACATAAATACCAATGATATCTTAACTTACGATGTTCTTAAGGATGCTTCTGCTTTAGCAATTTATGGAAATAGGGGAGCAAATGGAGTTGTTATCATAACAACAAAAAGTGGTAGAGGTAAAGGGATTTCTGTAGAATATGATGGATTTATTGGAGTAAGAACGCCTCTTAAAAAAGTAAAAATGGCGGGAAGTAATCTTTTTGCCTATTATACAAATACAGCTCTCGCCAATACTAAATTTTCTCAGGATCAGCCTGTAAATACAGATTGGTTTGATGAGATTACAAGAGTAGGGATTTATAATCAGCATAATGTTTCAATTTCCGGTGCATCGGAGAATGCTAAATATTTCTTCAGTGCGAGTAACTATGATGAAAAATCAATACTTAAAGGAACGGACTATAACAGAACAACAGTAAGAACCAATAACGAGTTCAAAATTGCAAAAGGAGTTGTATTAACACAGACATTAAGTGCAGCATTTTTCAATGTTACACCAAAACCTTTGAGTGCTTTTACAGCGGCTTACAAGCAGTCACCTATCGTTCCGGTGTATTTTGGTACAGGGCAATACGGGGTTTCTTTTGTAGGGACTAACGGTTTTGCTTCTACAAGTGGTTCATCATTTAACAATGTTGGGAATCCTGTTGCACAGTTGAATTTCTTTAATCAAAAAAATAATGATTTTCAGTTACAGGGAAGTGTCAAATTAGATGTAGATTTGTTTAAAGGACTTAAATATACGGGACAATTTTCTGGACAATACAATAATTCAAAAAGTTATAACTATACACCAACAAGACAAATTTGGTTAGCTAATGATCCAACAAGAACTCTAGTACAGTATAATTCTTCAGATCCAATTAACACTTTAACTAATAATAGATCTAACGATTTTAACTACTCTGTTACAAATTATTTGACATACAATAGAAAATTTGGTGTACATGATATTGAAGCAACATTAGGTACAGAACTTACAGTTTTTACTGGAGCCGAATCTGTAGCTTACACTAGAAATAATGTATTGGAGAATAGTAACTATTGGAATCTGGACGGAACCAATTATGCAGGTAATAATTTAGCAACTTTAAACTCTGTTAAAGCAAACGACGCGAGAACCTTATCATACTTTGCTAGAGCACAATACAAGTTAATGAATAAATACTTGTTAACAGCAACTGTACGAAGAGACGGTTCTTCTCAATTTGTTAAAGATAAAAGATGGGGAACCTTTCCTTCTTTTGGAGCAGGATGGGTTGTGTCCGAGGAGAATTTCTTAAAAGATGTGTCTTTTCTTAATCTTCTGAAAATTAGAGGAGGTTGGGGTAAGTTAGGAAATCAAAATGTTCCTCTAAATTTTCTTCCATTTGCAACTGGACAGAATTATAATTATTATTTCAATGGCATAGCAAACAATGGGGGAACTACATTAGTAAGATATTTTGATCCTAATTTATCTTGGGAAATTGTTAAAGGAAGTAATATTGGATTAGATTTTGAAATGTTAGATAGACGGTTAACAGGTACTATTGACTTATATAAAAAAGTAACAGATAATTTGATTCTTCAAGCAACACCAATTAGTACAACAGGTCTTTCTGAAGCAGGTTATTCACATTTAGGACAGGTAACAAACAAAGGAATCGAAGTATCTTTAGGATGGGGGGATAGAATAGGGCAGGATTTTTCTTATTCAATTAATGCTAATTATTCATTTAATAAAAATACACTTGATAAGCTAGGTGACGAAAATGTAAATGATATTAACGGAGGAAGCTTAGGTAATGGACAATGGACAAAGCTGTTATCCGAAAAGACTTTAGGTCAAGCCCTTGGTAGTTTTTATTTATGGGAAGTTGCTGGTTATGATGCCAACGGAAATTTTATTTATGTAGATACAGATGGCGATGGTAAAACAGGAGCAGCAGATGCTGATGACAGAAAATTCTTTGGATCATATATTCCTAAGTCTACTTTGGGCATTAATATTAACCTGAGATATAAAAATATTGATCTTTCAGTTAATGGCTATGGTGCTTTTGGCTTTAAAGTATATAATGGAAAAAAAGCACAGAGATTTTCCGGAGAAAATATTGAGTATGATGTTGCAAGCAATTTTTGGACACCTACCAATACTTCAGCAGAAAATCCGGCTCCATTTAATTCCGTACCTATTGCATCAAATTACTACTTAGAATCTGGTGATTTTTTCAGAGTAAATAATATTACTTTAGGATATAATATAGATACAAAATTAAAGTCTGTTAAAACAATACGTCTGTATGTAAACGCTATTAACCCTTTTATTAGCCAGAAATTTTCTGGTTTTACTTCTGAATTGCCTGGTGATAATAATCCTTATGGAAGTGCTGGGATTGAATTAGATGCTTATCCAACGGTAAGATCTTTTGTATTTGGCGTAAATGTTAAATTTTAAAATTAAAGTAATGAATAAAAAAATATTAATATTATCTGCTATAGCTTTATCAGGATTGTTTCTGAATAGTTGTAATGATGAATTAGAAGTTGCACCTACTGCTAGTGTTTCAACTCAAGACTTATCTCTTTATAATAATGACGAAGGAGCCAAAAGTTTTGTGACAGCAGTTTATGCAAAATTTTTAGATTGGGATATGAGTACCTTCTCGTGGATAGGTATTTCAAGTATTATTTCTGATGATGCAGATAAAGGATCATCTCCTGGAGATTCAGGATCAGACAAAGATTTATTGGATGCTTTAAATATTACACCTACTACAGGCTCTTTTAATGAAGTTTGGAAAGCAAATTATAATGGAATTAACAGAGCAAATCAAGCTTTAAAGTTTATTCCAATGTTAGATCAGGCAAATCCACAGCTTAGAAACAGATTAATTGGAGAAGCAAAATTCTTAAGAGCTTTTATGTATTTTACTTTGGTTAAAGGATGGGGTGGAGTTCCCATTGTAGACCGAATTGCGGATTCAAATAATGAAGAAGATCGCAAAATGCTTTTGACAAGAAGATCAAAAGATGAGGTTTATGCATTTATTGTAAAAGATTTAGAAGATGCTATAGCAGCTTTACCGGCAAAAAGTGCGTATACAGGAGCCGATGTCGGTAGGGCAAGTAAGGGCGCTGCTTATGCACTATTAGCAAAAGTTTATTTATACCAAAAGAACTGGCAGAAAGTTTCAGAAAATTGTGATCAAGTGGTAGGTTATTCCTTGACCACAAATTTTCAGGATATTTATAAAGTATCTGGAGAAAATAATGCAGAATCTATTTTTGAAATTCAAGGTTATGGTGGTGCATCTATGCCAGGAATCCAGCAGTATTCTCAAGTTCAGGGAGCTAGAGGAGCTGGTGGATGGGGATGGGGATTTAATACACCTTCTCAAAGTTTAGTTGATGCCTATAATACTGCAGGTGACAATGTAAGACGGAATGCAACAATTATTTTTAGAAATTCTACACTATATGACGGTCGAGTTGTGCCGGCTACAGTAGAAAATCCTTATTATAACTACAAAGCGTATTCTTCTGCATTTACAGGTTCAGATGATTCGGATGCAAATATCAGATATTTAAGATTTTCTGAAGTATTACTAATGAAAGCTGAAGCATTAAATGAATTAGGGCAAACTGCTAATGCGGCTAGTTACCTAAATCAAGTGAGAACAAGGGTCGGTCTTCCAAATACCACTGCAACAACACAGTTGGCGATGAGAGTCGCTATCTGGAATGAAAGAAGATTAGAATTGGCTTTCGAACACGATCGTTGGTTTGATCTTGTAAGAACTGGACAGGCACAGGCGGCGATGACAGCTAATGGTAAAACATTTGTTGTGGGAAGACATGAGTTATTTCCGATTCCACAAGCTTTTATTGATGAGTCAAAAGGAATGTCACAGCAAAATCCAGGTTATTAATTTTAAAAATATCAAAATGAGAAATAAAAATTTTATAAAATATATTGGTGCATTATCTTTATTAAGTGCTGTTACAATAAGTTGCGAAGATAGTATCGATAAAGATAATCCTGCGATACCCTACGCTTCTATCGGGGGATATCAGAGTTCAGATGATATCGCTTCAGGAAATTTGATTGCTAAGCTCAGTTTTGAGAATAATTTGAATGATAAAATTAATAATATCACAGGACAAATGCCCGTAGGTATTGCATATGCTACTGGAGCAAAGGGAATGGCTTATAATGGATCATCCACAGTTATGAGATATTCTGTTGCTAATGCTTCAAATGCCATTACCGGAATTAATGGCAGTTTTACACTTGCTTTTTGGTTAAAAAGTGATGGTACTGTTGATCCTGCCACACCAGGTCAGGGTAAAGGTGCTCAAGGTATATTCTCTATTGTACGCCCGACAGAGTTTTGGGGAGGAATTAATTTATTTATAGAAAATCCAAATGCCTCTAAACCAGATAGAATTAGACTTAAATTAGGTGTTGAAACCAGTAATTCAAGTGTTGCTTGGAAAGGTCAGAGCGTGATAGCTAATCTTGATGGTTATAAAGGTAAATGGGTTCATGTAGTTTTTGCTTATGACGCAGCAACAAGTAAATGTTATGTTTATCAAAATGGTGAAGCCGCTAAAAATTTAGATGGATTTGCATATTCTCCAGCTGGAGGAGAACTTGGAGGTGCTGCAACTTGGTATGCAAATGATCCAGGAGGTGCTACTAATCCAAATAATGCAGCAGGGTATGGTAATTTTTTAATGGCAGGAACTAATGGAAAAGTTGTCTTTGGTTCACATCAGTTTGAAACAGTTCCTCCATTAAACAATGGTTCGCAACAGGATTGGGCAACTAGTTTTGCTGGGCAGCTAGATGAATTCAGAATGTATAATATTGCTCTAAAAGCTTCAGATGTAATAGCTTTATATAAGCTTGAAAAGGATAATAGATAATTATTAAAGAGCCTTTTAAAGGCTCTTTTTTATATATTTGAATATGAGAAAATTTATAATTACAACATTATTCATAGGATTGTTAATCAATTCATGTTCTTCAGAAGATTCATCACCGAGTTCAGGAACACCTATTGGAGGCAATACAGAAACTCCCACCAACAACTACACCGATGCACAACTCATCGAAATGGTACAAAAAGATGCTTTAAAGTATTTTTGGGATTACGCCGAATCGGGATCAAAATTAGCAAGAGAACGATATCATACCGATAATCCTTCTCAGGATGCAAATATTGTGACAACTGGAGGTTCAGGTTTTGGACTCATGACTATTTTAGTGGGTATTAAAAACGGATATATTTCCAGAGCAGAAGCGGTTTCAAGATTAGCAACTTCTCTTAATTTCCTTCAGAATGCCAATCGTTTTCACGGAGCATGGCCGCATTGGATCAATGGAACCAACGGTCAGGTTGTACCTTTCAGTCAGAAAGATAACGGAGGAGATTTGGTTGAAACTTCATTTCTTGCGCAGGGACTGATCTGTGTGAGAGAATATTTTAAAAACTCTTCAGATGCTTCAGAACTGGCAATTTCTCAAAAAGCCGATGCGCTATGGAAAGGAATTGAATGGAACTGGTATACGCAAAATCCCGCAGCTCCCAATATGCTTACGTGGCATTGGTCTCCCAATTACGATTGGCAGATGAATATGCCGTTAAGAGGTTTTGATGAAACATTAATTACCTATATCATGGCTGCTGCATCTCCAAATTACTCAATCGATAAACCTGTTTATCAGCAGGGATGGGCCAGAAGCGGAAGTATAAAAAATACAGGATCTCAGTTTGGATTACCTGTTGTAGTCAATCATAACGGCGCAAATGGCACGGTAGGTCCGATGTTTTGGTCGCATTATTCATTTTTAGGACTGGATCCGAGAGGCTTGTCCGATGAATATGTAAATTATGGCGATGCCACAACCAATCATGCTAAAATAATGTATCAGTATTGCGTTGCCAATCCAAAAGGATGGCAGGGTTATAATTCGAAAAGTTGGGGGCTTACTGCAAGTTATTCCAGAAATCCGAGTACAGGAGGAGACGATTACGCTGCACATCAGCCAAATAACGATTTAGGAATTATTTCTCCTACAGCAGCATTATCGAGTATGCCTTACACACCTGCAGAAAGTATGAATATGCTAAGATTTCTGTATAATGAAAATTATAATAAATATGTAGGTGTAGCGGGACCTTATGATGCTTATTCTGTTCATTATAATTGGGTTACGCCAAGATATTTAGCAATAGATCAGGGAACGATTGCACCAATGGTAGAAAATTATAAAAGCCAGTTTTTATGGCAGTTATTTATGAATGCGCCCGATATTAAGCAGGGATTAATAAAATTAGGATTCCATTCTACACAGTATGGATTTTAAACAAAATTAAATTATGAAAAGGATAATACTTTCAGTCATCACTATATCATCACTCTCGGTTTCGTGTAAGAACTCACAGACTTCCATGCAGGAAGCATCAAAAGTTCAGATTGTAAAAAGCAATATCACAGACGAGCAGTTAATGGATAAGGTGCAAAAAGATGCTTTAAAGTATTTTTGGGATTATGCAGAGCCCAATTCAATGTTGGGAAGAGAACGCTATCACGAAGATAATATCTATCCGGATAATGATAAACATGTTGTGACGACAGGAGGATCAGGATTTGGATTGGCAACCATTTTAGTCGGCGTAGAAAGAGGATTTATCCCAAGAAAAGATGCGGTGAAAAGATTGACTACCATGATGGATTTTCTTGCAAAAGCAGATCGTCATAAAGGAGCCTGGTCACACTGGATCAATGGTGAAACTGGAAAAACAGTGCCGTTCGGCAAAAAAGACAATGGAGGAGATCTGGTAGAAACCGCTTTTTTAACTTCAGGAATTTTAATGGTTCGCGAATATTTTAAAAACGGAAATACTGAAGAAAAAGCTTTAGCCAAAAAATGTGACGAGCTTTGGAAAGGCATCCAATGGAACTGGTACACAAAAGGAGGGCAGAAAGTCCTTTACTGGCATTGGTCACCCGATTATCAGTGGGAAATGAACTTCCCGTTGGAAGGCTACAACGAATGTTTAATTACCTATATTTTAGCCGCTTCGTCACCTACTTATCCGATCGATGCCGAAACCTACTACAAAGGCTGGACAAGAAACGGAACTTACCTTTCAGATAAAGAAAAATATGGTCTTCCAATGTATGTAAAACACAATGGAGCAGCAGAATATGGAGGGCCTCTATTTTGGGCGCATTATTCCTATATCGGTCTGGATCCGACGAACTTATCCGATAAATTAATCAAAAACTATTTTGATTTAAATAAAAATCAGGTTCTTATTGATTATAAATATTGCGTTGAAAATCCCAAAAACTGGAAAGGATATGGACCCAATTATTGGGGATTAACAGCCAGTTATTCAAGAAATGAGGACGGAAGCGCAGGATATGATGCACATTTTCCGCAAAATGACCGTGGTGTAATTACTCCTACTGCGGCGTTGAGTAGTTTTCCGTATTCTCCAAAAGAATCAATGGATTTTTTAAGATTTATTTACACTCAAAAACCTGAATTTATTGGCTCAGCCGGACCTTACGATGCAACGTCTATTCATTACAATAACTGGACAACGCCGAGATATCTCGCGATCGATCAGGGAACGATCGCTCCAATGATAGAAAATTACAGAACCGGATTTTTGTGGAAATTATTCATGAATGCACCCGAAATTCAGCAGGGATTAAAGAAATTAAGCTTCAAATCAGAAAAATACCATATTAAATAATTTTTCAGAAGCTGTTTCCCGCTTTCCGCACTCGCTATTTTAGGGTTTCGGCGGGGGCGGAGCCGCCGCCGGAACCCTAAAATGAGCTCAGACAAATGCTGCAATCGGGGCTATTAAAAAAGAATGGTTAAATTAGAATATCCAAAACATACAAATTCTGATATGAAATATAAACTAAAATACGCTTTGTTGCTGCCGTTTTTATTTTCTGTAAAAGCAAATGCTCAGGAAATAAAAGCAGAGCTCAACAAAGAAGTAAAAAGACAGGAAAAAATATCTTACATTCTGGATTTTCCTCAGAATACAAAAGGAAACGTTCCGCTTATTGTTTTTCTTCACGGTTCCGGAGAAAGAGGCAATAATTTGGAAATCGTAAAAGCGCACAGTCCGTTTACCTATAAAAACTTAATAAAAGAACCGGTGGCAATTTTAGCACCTCAATGTCCTGAAAATATGTGGTGGGATACCGTTACCGTATATAATTTGATCAAAGAAATTCAGTCAAAATATAAAGTGGATTCTTCAAGAATTTACCTTACCGGACTTTCAATGGGAGGTTGGGGAACACTGAAACTTGCAATGGAACATCCCGAAATGTTTGCGGCGGTCGTTCCGGTTTGCGCGCCTACCGACAGAGTAATGTACGCAAACATCCATCAGTACAAAAATCTGAATATGAAAATCTTTCATGGCGGAATGGATGATGTTGTTTTACCGGAAAATGCATTTAATTTTTATCAGGCACTGCATCCTGTAAATCCCTCTGCCGAATTGACAATTTTTCCAAATGACAACCATAATTCTTGGGATTCTACCTATTCCAATCCTAAATTATACGAATGGATGCTGTCAAAAAGAAAAGAGAAATAATTTAGTATAAATCGTTAAACGAAAAGTGTTTGCTGAATGAATAGTTCATACTTTTACCTTATAGAATTACCTTCGCAAACAGAAAATAGGCAGGATAATTAAAAAAAACTTTTCGACTTTTCGTTTAGATAAACAAAAAATTAAAAATAGAACTATAATTAAAAGAAGATAGAGTTATGAAAAAGTTAATTGTAATCGCCACTTTAGCATTGGCTCCTGTATTTTCGGCACAGGAAATGATAACGAAGCCCGTTCAGTCTTATCAGACGGCTCAATATCAGGCTAAAAAGAAAGCTTTTGTGGATAATCTTTTGTCGAAAATGACTTTAGATGAAAAAATCGGACAGCTTAATTTACCAAGTTCAGGCGATTTTACAACCGGTTTGGCTAAAAGTTCAGACATCGGAAAAAAAATCGAACAGGGTTTAGTCGGAGGACTTTTCAATATAAAAGGAGCAGATAAAATCAGAGCCGTTCAGAAAGTGGCAGTGGAAAACAGCCGTCTTAAAATTCCATTGATTTTCGGAATGGACGTCATCCACGGTTACGAAACAACTTTCCCGATTCCATTAGGATTAGCCGCTTCATGGGACATGAATTTAGTTCAGCAGTCGGCAAGAGTTGCCGCTAAAGAAGCAGCTTCCGACGGAATCAACTGGACATTCTCGCCAATGGTGGATATTTCCCGTGAACCAAGATGGGGAAGAGTTTCTGAAGGTTCCGGTGAAGACCCATATTTAGGAAGTGAAATTGCAAAAAATATGGTCTATGGTTATCAGGGAAAAGACCTTGCCAATGGAACCAATATTCTGGCTTGCGTTAAACATTTCGCCCTGTACGGAGCAGGTGAAGCAGGAAGAGACTACAACACAGTGGATATGAGTCACGTAAGAATGTTCAACGAATATTTTCCGCCCTACAAAGCAGCAGTAGATGCAGGAGTAGCTTCTGTAATGGCTTCTTTCAACGAAGTGGACGGAGTTCCGGCAACAGGAAACAGATGGCTGCAAACCGAAGTTTTAAGAAACAAATGGAACTTCAAAGGTTTCGTAGTGACCGATTATACCGGAATCAATGAAATGGTAGATCACGGGATGGGAAATCTTCAGGAAGTTTCCGCATTGGCTTTAAAAGCAGGTATTGATATGGATATGGTAGGTGAAGGATTTTTAACGACGTTAAAAAAATCTTTAGCAGAAGGAAAAGTGACTCAAGCTGAGATCGATATGGCAGCAAAGAGAATTCTTGAAGCGAAATACGACTTAGGTTTGTTTTCGGATCCATATAAATTCGGAGATGCAAAACTGGCTGCAAAAGAGGTGTACAATATGGAAAACCGAAACATTGCCAGAAATGCAGCAGCACAGTCTATGGTTTTGATGAAAAACGACAATCAGGTTTTGCCTTTGAAAAAATCAGGAACTGTTGCCGTAATCGGACCATTGGTAAATAACTCTCTGAACATGGCAGGAACATGGAGCGTTGCAGCAAAACATGAGAAAGCCGTTAATCTGATGCAGGGATTACAGGAAAACTTCGGTAAAGAAGTGAAATTCCTTTCTGCAAAAGGAGCAAATATTGATTATGATGCAAAACTGGAAGATATCTATGCAGCGCACGGTAAAAAAACCGACAGAGACAACCGTTCAAAAGAAGCTTTATTAAAAGAAGCGGTAGATGTTGCCAATAAATCCGATGTTATTGTTCTGGCAATCGGAGAATCTGCTGAAATGAGCGGAGAATCGTCTTCAAGAACAGAAATTACCATTCCTCAGTCTCAGGTAGATCTTTTAAATGAACTAAAAAAGACAGGAAAGCCAATTGCAGTAATTCTTTTCACAGGTCGTCCTTTAGCCTTAACAAACATTAAAGATACTCCGGATGCAATTCTTAATGTCTGGTTTGCAGGTTCCGAATCAGGAAATGCAATCTCTGATGTGCTGTTCGGAAAAGTAAATCCATCAGGAAAATTGCCGATGACTTTCCCAAGAAGTTTAGGGCAGGTTCCAATCTATTACAATGCTAAAAATACAGGACGCCCGTTAGATCAGAAGCTGGTTGATAAATGTGAATACCAGAGATTCCGTTCCAATTATATGGATGAGTGTAACACGCCGTTGTATCCTTTCGGTTATGGGTTAAGTTACACAAAATTCAATTATTCTGATGTTACAGTTTCCAATGCTAATCCAAAAGGAAATCAGACCATTCAGGCATCTGTTACTGTAACGAATACCGGAAATTATGATGGAGCGGAGGTCGTTCAGCTTTATATCAGAGATATGGTAGGAAGCATTACAAGACCCGTAAAAGAACTGAAAGGCTTCCAGAAAGTAATGTTGAAAAAAGGGGAATCTAAAAAAGTTACCTTCGATATTACTCAGGAAAACCTGAAATTCTACAACGGAGATCTGAAATACGACTGGGAACCGGGTGAATTTGATATCATGATCGGAACCAACTCATCCGATGTGAAACATTCCAAAATTAACTGGACAAAATAAATTTTTATAAGCCGCTCACAATGAGTGGCTTTTTTTGTATTTTTGAATAAACAATAACTCATCAATGCTTTGGCATAATTTTTTAGATAATTGAAAACTTAAAATTTTTAAAAATGAGAAAAATAATTTTATTCAGTACAATGTTCCTTGGTTCATTAGTCTTTGCACAGCAAACGCATATCGTGGGCGGAGATAAAGATGTTCATGGCTGCAAAGCTTCCGCAGGTTATACTTATTCGCAGATCAAAAATGATTGCGTAAGAGTTTTTGAACAGAAAATTAAATTAAACGAGATAAGTTCAGATAAAAGCTATACCACATCAACAGCGGTTATTTTCAGTAAAAACATGAAGAAAGCCGAAATTTTTATTCCAGACGGAAGCGCAAACAGCATTATTCTCGACAGGAAGGGAAAAAGCAAGGTTTGGAAAAGCGGAAAGCACATCAAAGACACCTATGTTTTGGTACCTTATAAGAAGACAGGCTATCAGATTAAGAAAAATGATGTTGCCATTTATCAATAAATGAAAGAGTCATTCGAAAGAGTGACTTTTTGTTTTTTATGAGACAGTATTTCACATAAAATAATCTGAACAACAGTACATCAGCTATCAACCATTAATCATAATCTTTTTTGGAGCTATTTCCCGCTTTCCATTACAATCTTTTTTTTTAAAAAGGATTTTCATTGCAATCGGGGCTAGTAAATCAGATGTGTTTAGTTAAATTTGAAACAAAAATTCGACTTTAACCCCTTTAAAAATGAGTTTTTTAAGATAAAAATCAAAAAAATACTAAATCAAATCCCTTAATTTTTATCTCTCATTGAAAAACCGTATTTTTGCATATCTAAAAAAGTAAAAGAAAAGAATGAATTCCTACAAAAATCCTTTGGAAGAACGCTATTCAAGCGAAGAAATGTTGTTTAACTTTTCTCATAACAATAAATTCCAGAACTGGAGAAAGCTTTGGATTGCCCTTGCTGAAATCGAAAAAGATCTTGGTCTTGACATTACAGACGAGCAAATCGCCGAATTGAAAGCCAATGCTGAAAATATCGATTACGAAAAGGCTGCCGAATACGAGAAAAAATTCAGACATGATGTAATGGCTCACGTTCATACGTATGGTGATGTAGCACCTTCAGCAAAAGGAATTATTCATTTGGGGGCAACTTCAGCGTTTGTAGGAGATAATACAGATTTAATTCAGATCCGTGACGGACTTTTAATCTTAAAGAAAAAGTTGGTTAACGTTATTAAAAACTTAGCGGATTTTGCAATTCAATATAAAGATTTACCAACCTTAGGATTTACACACTTTCAGCCGGCGCAATTAACAACGGTAGGAAAAAGAGCAACCCTTTGGCTTCAGAGTTTAGTCCTTGACATCGAAGAGCTTGATTTCTTTTTAGAAACATTACGTTTCAGAGGAGTAAAAGGAACAACGGGAACGGCTGCAAGTTTCTTAGAGCTTTTCAACGGTGATTATTCCAAAGTAAAACATTTAGATAAAGAATTGTCAAAAAGATTCGGTTTCGAGAAAGTTTTTGGCGTTTCCGGACAGACTTACGACAGAAAAATAGATGCTAAAGTAGTCGCTTTATTAGGAAATATTGCTCAATCGGCTCATAAATTCACCAACGATTTACGTTTGCTTCAAAATCTGAAAGAAATTGAAGAACCATTCGAGAAAAACCAGATCGGTTCATCTGCAATGGCTTACAAACGTAATCCAATGAGAAGCGAAAGAATCGGGGCATTGGCAAAATACGTTATGTCTTTAACCACAAGTTCTGCAATGGTAGCTTCGACCCAATGGTTTGAAAGAACTTTGGATGATTCTGCAAACAAAAGATTAACTATTCCTCAGGCTTTTTTAGCTGTTGATGCGATTCTGTTAATTTGGAATAACATCATGAACGGAATTGTTGTATATCCGAACAGAATCAACAAACATATTATGGAAGAACTTCCTTTCATGGCGACAGAATACATCATTATGGAAGAAGTGAAAGCTGGTGGTGACCGTCAGGAAATCCACGAAGTGATCAGAGTTCATTCCATGGAAGCGTCTAAAAAGGTGAAAGAAGAAGGTAAGGAAAATGATCTTATCGAAAGAATCCTGAACGACGATTCATTAAAACTGGATAAATCAAAATTAAAAGAAGTTCTTGATCCTAAAAACTTCATCGGTTTTGCACCAATTCAAACGGAAGAATTCATTGCAAATGAAGTTCAGCCGATTATTGATGCCAACAAAGATTTGATAGGATTAGAAGCTGATCTTAAAGTATAATATGGTATGCAGTCCTTTTGGGCTGCATATTTTTTAAGATTTGGTTTGATGAGATAGCAGTCCTACGGACTGCAACGTTATTACAATAAATTTTCTACACAGATAAGATTCCTAACGGAATCAACTTGAAGAATTGTAATATTAATAAACATTCCAGAGGAATGTCATCTGTGTAGATAATAAATAAAGAGGCGTTTGCAGTCCGTAGGACTGTTATCTGTGTAGCAAAAAGATTGGTATATGAATTTGTTTTCTTTAGAAACTAAATCTGTATTCATTGGGAATTTGACAAAGATAATTTACCTTTGAAGAAGTGATGAAAATAAAATTTTATGCCCAACACCTATACACAAATTTATATTCAGGTTGTCTTTGCTACAAAAGGACGTGATATTAAAATTAAATCAGAAGTACGAGAAGAAATTGAAAAATATATTTGTGGCATATTTAGCAATAAAAATCAAAAAGTATTAGCTATTTATGCAAATCCAGACCATATTCATATCTTCTTCAGTTATAAGAATTTGCAGGTTACAATTCCGGAACTGATTAAAACGGTTAAAATTGAATCCTCAAATTTTATTAATGACAGGAAATTGTGTTTAGGAAAGTTTTTCTGGCAGGAAGGTTATGGTGCATTTTCCTATGCAAAAAGCCAAAAGGATAAAGTTGTAAATTATATTCTGAATCAGGAAAAACATCATTCGAAGAAGAGTTTCAGAGAAGAATATATGGAGATGCTGAACGCATTTGAAATTGAATTTAAGAATGAATATTTATTTGAATTTTATGATGAATTGAGTTAATTTTTTATTGTAAAATGATTTTTTAATAAAGAAAAATAGCAGTCCTACGGACTGCGCTATCTCTGACAATATAATTTTCTACACAGATACGATTCCTAACGGAATTCTCTTTAAAATTATAATGAATATCATTCCGTAGGAATGTTATCTATGTAGTAAGAATGCAAATAAATATGAAATCCGCAGTCCGTAGGACTGCTATATAATCAATGTATGCTGATTTAAAATCATTCCGTTGATTAATTTAAAAAAATAAATAAATCTAAATAAAACTGACATCTAATGTCTCAAAACAAAAGAATTTTCGTAGAAAAAAGAGGAATTTTCGATGTAGAAAGTCCAAAAATTTTTGATGAAGTAAAAGCGGTTATTCCGTCCATCCAAAAAGTAAAAGTATACAACGTGTACGATATTTTCGGATTAAATGGCGGTGAATTCCAAAAAGTGGTTAACAGCACTTTCGTAGATCCGGTTACGGATATTTTAATCGAAGAAAATCCTGCACAGGGAATTTATTTCGCATTGGAATTTTTACCTGGGCAATATGATCAGCGTGCAGATTCTGCTCAACAATGTATTGCTTTATTGACCGGAAATGAAAAATCTAAAGTAAGAAGCGGAAAGCTGATCGAATTCGAAGGTATTTCCGAATCTGATTTGGTGAAAATCAAAGACCTTTTGATTAATAAAGTGGAATCTCAGGAAAAAGATTTATCAACTTTAAACATTCCTGCGGAAGAAATCCCTTCAAAAGTAATTGTTCATGAAGGTTTTATCAATTTTGATGATGCTCAGCTTGAGGAATTCTTTAATAATCACGGTTTTGCTTTAGGTTTAGACGATTTAAAATTCATTCAGGAATATTTTAAATCGGAACAGAGAAATCCTACAGAAACGGAACTTAAAGTTTTAGACACCTATTGGAGCGACCACTGTCGTCACACAACATTTGAAACGGAATTGTCTAATATCGAATTCGAAGGACAGTTTAAACATACATTGGAAACCATTTTCAATGATTACATTGAAAAAAGAAAATTCTTAGGACGTGAATTGAAGCCTATTTCCTTAATGGATCTGGCAACCGTTTGCGGAAGATATTTCCATAAAACAGGCAATTTGGAGAATCTTGTGGTTTCTGACGAGATCAATGCCTGTACAATCCAGATTGAAGCTGAATACGATGGTAAAAAAGAACCGTGGTATTTATTATTCAAAAACGAAACCCACAATCACCCGACAGAAATAGAACCTTTTGGCGGTGCTTCAACTTGCTTAGGTGGTGCGATCAGAGATCCTTTGTCTGGGCGTTCTTTTGTTTTCCAAGCGATGAGATTAACGGGTGCAGCGGATGTTTTGGAACCGGTTGATAAAACATTACCGGGAAAATTGCCTCAAAAAACAATCACAAAACAGGCGGCAAACGGATATTCATCTTATGGAAATCAAATAGGTTTGGCGACAACAATGGTTTCTGAAATTTATGACGAAGGCTACAAAGCAAAAAGAATGGAAGTTGGTTTCGTTGCCGGAGCAGTTCCTGTAGACTGGGTAAGACGTGAAAAACCTGAAGCTGGTGATTCAATCATTATTTTAGGAGGAGCAACAGGTCGTGACGGAGTTGGAGGAGCAAGCGGAAGTTCGAAAGAACAGGACGAAACTTCAATCCACACCATGAGTTCTGAAGTACAGAAAGGAAATGCCGTTGAAGAACGTAAAATTCAGAGATTGTTCAGAAATCCTGAAGTAACGAGACTGATTAAAAAATCAAATGATTTCGGAGCGGGAGGTGTTTCCGTGGCAATTGGCGAAATCGCAGATTCTTTAGAAGTTAATTTAGATGTTTTACCTTTAAAATATGAAGGGTTAAACGGAACCGAGCTTGCTATTTCCGAATCTCAGGAAAGAATGGCGGTTGTAGTAGAACCAAAAGATAAAGAACAGTTCATCAAATTCTGTGAGGCTGAAAACATTGTGGCTGTAGAAGTGGCAAAAGTAACAGATTCAGGAAGAATGCAGATGTTCTGGAAAGGCGATAAAATTGTTGATCTTTCAAGAGCGTTTCTAGATACGAATGGCTGTTCAAAAAGTCAAGAAGTTAAAATTACTCACCTTAATGAAGTAAAAGAAGAAACTCCGGCATTTAATGAAGAGAATTTCCTAAAGATTTTAAGCGATAAAAATGTGGCTTCTCAGAAAGGATTGCTGGAAATGTTCGATTCATCGATTGGTGCGACTACGGTTGCAATGCCTTTGGGTGGAAAATATCAGCAGACTTTAATGGAAGGAAGTGTTCAGACATTGCCTATCATCGGAGCAAAAGATATTGAAACCGTTTCTCTGGCGAGTTGGGGATTCGATGCAGAAATTTCTAAACAGAACTCTTTACTTGGAGCCTCTTACGCTGTTGTAGAAAGTGTGGCGAAAATCGTCGCAATGGGTGGCGACTATAAAAATATCAGATTCAGTTTTCAGGAATATTTTGAAAAATTAGGTCAGAATCCTGAAAAATGGGGAAAACCTTTGGCTTCACTTTTGGGAGCTTACGATGCGCAAATTAATTTCGGTTTGGCGGCTATCGGAGGTAAAGATTCAATGAGCGGAACGTATCAGGATCTGAATGTGCCACCAACATTGATTTCTTTCGCCTGTGCAAACGGAGAAAAGAGAAATATTATCTCTCCTGAATTTAAGAACAAAGGAAATAAAGTGTATTTCTTCAATCATATCGCTCAGGAAAACGGACTTCCAAACTATGATGCTTTAAAAGATATTTATGAATTTATTTTCGAAAATATCAAAGCAGGAAAAATCGTTTCTGTAAAAACAGTAAAAGAAGGCGGATTAGCGGTTGCTTTGGCAAAAATGAGCTTCGGAAACAGATTGGGCGCTGACATTTCGACTCCGCTCAATGTGACAAATTCTTTATTAGCTAAAAATATTGGTAGCTTAATTATAGAATCTAAAGAAGAATTAAGTTCTGTAAATCTTCAATTGATAGGTCAAGTTGTTTCAGACGAAGTTTTAACGATCAACAATCAATCAACAACCATAGACAAATTATTAGCCGCAAACACGAACACCTTCGAACACCTTTTCCCAACAGTTGAAAAAGAAAAAATAACGGTTGAAATCGATGAAAAATTAAATTCAGTCAACCCAAGAAATATCATTATTAAAAAACACGGAATTGCTCAGCCAAAAGTATTTGCACCGGTTTTCCCGGGAACAAACTGCGAATACGATACACTGAATGCTTTCGCAAAAGAAGGCGCTGTAATCAGCAGTTTACCTTTAATCAACATCAATCACCAATTATTGGATGAAAGCATTGATGCTTGGGTTGAAGAAATCAAAACTTCTCAGATTCTGGCTTTCTCAGGAGGGTTCTCAGCGGGTGACGAACCAGATGGTTCTGCAAAATTCATTGTCAATGTGTTGAAAAACGAGAAGATGAGAAATGCCGTTCACGAATTGCTCGACAGAGACGGAATGATTATCGGGATCTGTAACGGTTTCCAGGCTTTGGTTAAATCCGGACTATTACCTTACGGAAGAATCAAAGATTTGGATGAAAATTCTCCTACGTTGGCTCACAACGCGATCAGAAGACATATTTCCCAAATGGTAAACGTAAAAGTCGTAAATGACGAATCGCCTTGGTTAAAAGGAATGAAAGATCAGGTATTTACCATTCCGATTTCTCACGGTGAAGGTCGTTTCATGGCTTCGGAAGCAGAAATTCAGAAGTTGTATGAAAATGGACAGGTTGCCACTCAATATTTAGACTTAGAAGGAAATATTGCTCACGGAATGCCTTTCAATCCCAATAATTCATTATTCGGAATTGAAGGAATCACCAGTCCTTGCGGAAAAATTTTCGGAAGAATGGGACATCCGGAACGTTTTGCAGAGGGTCTGTTTAAAAATATTCCAACTGCAAATTATCACAACATCTTTAAAAATGGAGTGGAGTACTTCAAGTAAAAACAAAATGACTGTCATCAATGGCAGTCATTTTTCAAATCTGGAAGCGTTCTATGAAGAAGTTTCATTACTTTTTTTGAAAGATGAAAATTGGAAAGTCGGAACTTTAGATGGTTTTGATGATATTTTGTATGGATACGAAGGTGAAATTATCTGGAAAAATGCCCGAAAATCAAAAGAAGATTTAGGTTTTGATCTCACGAAACAATATTACGAAAATAAAATCCGACAGGGAAAACCCTTCAACGTTACATTAATTCAGGAAAAACTTGATGATCTGATTGCAGGAAACGGACAAACGTTATTTGAAATTTTAATGGAAATTATAAAATCACACAAAAATATTACACTAATTTTGGATTGATTTTTAATTGAACAATTAACATTTGCTTAAACTATGTACGGATTATTTTTTGGCGACAGCATCACTTATGGAGAATACGATGGCGTTTTTGGCGGCTGGGTCGACATTCTGAAAAGATATGCTCTGCAAAAATACAATGAAGGAAGCAAAGAACTGATTATTTTCAACCTTGGAATCGGCGGCGAAACAACCGAAGGTTTGGTTAAAAGAATTTCTTCCGAAATGACGGCAAGAAATTCAGATGAAGGAAATATTATTTTTCTGGGATACGGCGCAAACGATCTGGCTGTAAAAGAAGATAACTATCTTGTAAATCCTGAAAATTTCAGAGCAAATATATTACAGGCGGTTCAGGAAGCGGAAAAATATTCACCAATAATTTACTTAATAAGCATTCTTCCGATTGCTGAAAAATTAGACGGAATTATCACTGCATCCGGAAAATTAAGAACAAATGATGAGGTTTTGGTATACAATCAGATTCTAAAACAAATTGCCAGAGAAAATTCTCTGAATTATATAGATTTTCATTCTGCTTTTCTGCAGGATAAAGAAATCCTGCTTTCAGAAGACGGCATTCATCCCAACGAAAAAGGTTATGGAATCATGGCTGAAATTGCCATTCCGATTATAGAAAAATATTTATAAACAACCTTCAGAACTGCTGAAAAAATCCTTAAACATATTTCCAGTAAACCATAACTCCGATGATAACTGATAAAATAGCCATCAAAACTACGGCTCCGGCAGAAATATCTTTGATGAAACCAATTCTTTTATCAAAATCAGGGTGAATAAAATCGCAGATTTTCTCAATAGCGGTATTCAGAATTTCAGTTGCTAAAACGCCGAAGGAAACCATTAAAATTAAAATAGTATCTGTAGAAGAAAGCTTTAGGTAAAAAATCAGAAACAAATTAACAAAGAAAGCGGCAAATTCAAGCTGAAAATTTCTTTCATGCTTCATCATGAGAAAAACACCCCGGAAAGCATTTCGTAAACTCTTATGTACAGGAGGTTTTCGCATATTGAAAGTTTTTTACAAATATAGTCAATTGCTAAAAGAAAATCCTTATCTTTAGTGCATTAGGATGTTTTCGGGCATCAAAAAGCAGAGCAGGAGAAGTTGTGAAATTATTTTGATGGATGTTAATAACTCTCAGAATTATTCTTTTCATTCTGTTTTCTATTTATTATATTTGTAAAAATTTATTTTTAAATCTATGAAATTTATTATTTCAAGTGGTGAACTACAGAAGGCTTTGCAAACTGTAAGTGGCGTAATATCAAGCTCTCAGTCGAGACCGATTTTAGAAAACTATCTTTTTGAATTAGACGGAACTCAGGTTACCATTACCGCATCTGACGGCGAAACGACTCTTGTAACTTCTCTTGAGGCAAAGTCTGATGATACGGGTAAATTTGCCGTTCCTGCAAAGATTTTTCAGGACTTCATCAAGACTTACGGAGAACAGCCTCTTACGTTGGTTGTGAAGGACAATGCGGAAGGAACAGGAAGTCAGCTTGAGATTTTAGATGAAAAAGATAACTTCGCCGTAGCATTGGATAACGCAGACGATTATCCGGAATTGCCGGAATTTGATGCCGCACAAAGTGTTACCATGCCTGCAGGAGTTTTATCTGAAGCCCTTACCAATACACTTTTCGCAACAAGTAACGACTCTCTTCGTCCGGTAATGACGGGAGTACTGTTCCAGTTTGGAGAAAATGAAACCAACTTCGTTTCTACAGATTCTCACAGATTGGTAGTATACAAAAGAAAAGATCTGATGAATGCTGAACCTATGGAATTCATCATGCCTAAAAAGCCTTTAAACATTTTCAAAAATATTTTAGCAAGTTCCAATGAAGACGTAACGATCGAATTCAACGAGAATATGGCAAAATTCACTTTTGGAAAGCACGTTTGGATCTGTAGATTAATCGACGGAAAATATCCTAATTATACAGCGGTAATTCCTAAAGAGAACCCGAATGTATTAACCATCAACAGAAATCTTTTATTAGGAGCGATTAAAAGAGCTTCCATCATGTCTAATAAATCCACCAATCAGGTAAGATTTAAGCTTTCTGCAAACATTCTTCACCTTCACGCAGAAGATACGGAGTATGCAAACAAAGCAGATATGCAGATTCCTTGCGATTACAACGGAGAAGATATCAACATCGGTTTCAGCTCTAAATTCTTAACGGAAATGTTAACGATTCTTGGTTCAGACGATATCACCATGAAAATGTCTCAGCCAAACAGACCTGGAATTATCGAACCTCTTGATGGTCTTGAAGAAAACGAAAGTATTTTAATGTTATCAATGCCGGTAATTGGATTGTAATTTTAACGTAAATAAAATAGGATAAGAGGTTTTGATTTTTTCAGAACCTCTTATTTTTTAGGAGCTATTTCCCGCTTTCCGCACTCGCTATTTACTTAGGAATCGGCTGCGGCAGCTTCGCTGCCGCAGCCGATTCCTAAGTAAATGAGCTCAAACAAAGCTGCAATCGGGGCTAGAATTGCAGTCCGCCGTTTTGCAATGAACAAAGAGAAGAAGTAATCTCCGGAATACATCTACAAATAGAAATCGAGGCTTAGTTTTAGAAACAGTAATAACAGATTTAAATTCTGCTGTCACTTGCTGAGTAGAACGCCTTAGCGAACAAAAATATTCGAAATTTAACAATTCTTTTCTTAGCGATCTTTTGCGTTAAAAAGAAGGTTTTTTAGACTGCCCCGTCGCTTCGCTCTTCGTAATGACAATGCCTTGCTGCTCCGGCAGGAAAAAGAAAGCTGCTAAATAACTCTTAAAGTTTCTCTCACATTTCTCTGTTTCTTAAAAAAACACGATATTTGTAACGCGAAAAATTCAAGTAAAATTTTCAAAATAAGCAAGGTTTCTTTTAACCTTGAAAAATAATAAATTATCAGATGAAAATATCAAACAACTGGCTTAAAGATTATATCAAAACGGACCTGAAAACTGAAAGAATCGGTGAGTTCCTTACAGATATAGGACTTGAAGTTGAAGGGATAGAAAAATTTGAAAGCATAAAAGGAAGCCTGGAAGGAATTGTTGTAGGTAAAGTTTTAACCTGCGAGAAACATCCGAATGCAGACAAATTAAAAAAGACAACCGTAGAAGTAGGAAACGGAAAGATTTTAAACATCGTTTGCGGAGCTCCCAATGTGGAAGCCGGACAAACCGTTCCCGTTGCAGTTGTCGGAACAAAAATCTATGATAAAACCGGAAACTTTTTCGAGATCAAAGAAGCAAAAATCCGGGGAGAGGTTTCTCAGGGAATGATCTGTGCAGAAGACGAATTGGGTCTTAGCGACGATCACGGCGGAATTATGGTTTTGGATGAAGAAAAGTTTGAAGTCGGAAAAAATTTCGCAGATTACTTTGAAATAACAAACGATGAAGTTCTGGAAATCGGTTTAACGCCGAACAGAACCGACGCGATGTCTCATTACGGTGTTGCAAGAGATCTTCATGCTTATCTTTCCACAAACAAACAGAAATCTGAGTTCGAAAAAGTATCTTCCGTTGCCCTGAACAACGAAGGTTCTCACGATTTTACATTAGAAGTGGAAGATGCAGAATTATGCCCGAGATATATCGGAGCGGTGATTGAAAATGTAAAAGTGGCAGATTCTCCGGCTTGGCTGAAAGACAGACTGAAAGCCATCGGATTAAGCCCGATCAACAATGTTGTAGATATTACCAACTATATCCTTCACGGTTACGGACAGCCGCTTCATGCTTTTGATGCAGATAAAATTGCAGATAAAAAAGTAAAAGTAGGGACAGTAAAAGAAGGAACAAAATTCACGACTTTAGACGGTGTTGAAAGAACTTTGAACGGTTCTGAAATCATCATTAAAGACGGAAAAGATACGCCGATGTGCATTGCCGGAGTTTTCGGAGGTGCCAATTCAGGGGTTTCTGCTGAAACAACTACCATCTTTTTGGAAAGTGCTTATTTCAATCCGGTTGCGGTGAGAAAAGGGGCAAAATTCCACGGATTGAATACCGATGCTTCTTTCAGATTCGAGAGAGGTGTGGATCCTAATATTACAAGAACAGCTATTACGCACGCTATTAAATTAATTCAGGAACTTACTGAAGGAAAACTTGTGGGAGAATTGCTGGAACAGTATCCTAAGAAAATTGAAGATCAGTATGTCATCATCAGATTTTCAAAAATCGAGCAGATTTTAGGAACGAAAATTCACAGAGAAAAAGTAAAGGAAATTTTAAAAGCCCTTGAAATTCAGGTTTTAAATGAAATTCAGAATGGTTATGAAATTTCTGTTCCCGCGTACAGAGCAGATGTTACCAGAGAAATTGATGTTATCGAGGAGATTTTAAGAATCTACGGATACAATAAGATCGATGCTCCTCAGAAAATTTCGTTTACGCCGGTAAAACTGGCTGCACAGGATCAGGATGAGCTTGAAAATAACTGGGCAAGAACGTTACAGGGATTAGGTTTCAATGAAGTAATGAACAATTCATTGACTTCTTTAAAAGATGAAACGGATGCTGTAAAATTATTAAATCCTTTAAGCAACGATTTGGCATTTATGAGAAAGTCTTTACTGGAAGGGCTTTTGCAGAATGCAATTTACAATATCAACAGAAAAAATCAGGATATTAAATTCTTCGAATTCGGAAAAATCTATCATAAGAGAGATCAATACGAGGAAAGAAAGCAACTGGCTATCCTTGTTTCCGGAAGAGATGTTGCAGAAAACTGGCTGCAGCCGAAATCTACGACAAGCTTCTATAATCTGAAAGCTTATGTAAAAGTTTTACTGGAAAGATTAGCAGTTGATTATAAAGAAGTGGCTTTGTCTGATGAAAGATTTTCTGATGCTTTGGCGTATGAAGTGGACGGAAAAGCTATGGTAAGGATCGGAAAAGTATCTTCTCAGATGCTGAAAGATTTCGATATTGAGCAGGAATGTTTCTACGCTGAAATCGAACTTGAATTTGCCCAGAAATTACGTTCTGAAAATCAATTGAAATTCAAAGATATTCCTAAATTCAATAAAATCAGAAGAGACCTTGCTTTACTGATCGATAAGAACGTGAATTACGAAGATCTTTATCAGACGGCAAAGAAAAATAAATCTCCGTACCTGAAAAATATTAATTTATTTGACGTTTACGAGGGGAAAAATCTTCCGGAAGGCAAGAAATCTTATGCAATGAGCTTCGAACTTTTAAACGAAGAGAAAACATTGGAAGAAAAAGAAATTACTGCGGTAATGGATTCCTTAATCAAATCTTTCCAGAAAGAATTCAATGCAGAATTAAGAGGTTAAAAAAATTACCTTTCGAATACAATATAAACGGACATTTGTCCGTTTTTTTTATGAGTAAAATTAAAATTGACAGCGATTTAAAGATTGAATGTTTTATTAAATTAACCTCAGTTCGGGATAAGAAAAGTTTTAAATAATTGATTTATAGCGTTGTATTATTTTATAGCAAAGAAAAACAAAAGATTTTTTTACTTATTGAAAGTTTGTAAGGTAAACAAAGGCACTTCGTTTATTTAAAAAAGACAAAAATGGTATTACTTTGATAAGTTTTACGCCTTTGTATATCTTAAAAGCTGAATTCCTGATAATTGAATCTCTTTGTTTAACCTTGCGTTTAATACTTATCCCGAACTTAGGTTAAATTCAGATAAATCATATTCAATTACAATTTTATCTGAAGTGTTAAAGAATAATAAAATCTTCCGAAACCCGTTTAAATAATAATAATTCCGTAAATTTGGTTTAAATCAAAAAGTAAACAATGAAGAATTTTTTTTTAAGTATATGTACTGCTGCAGTTTTGGTTTCATGTGGAACAATGTCGAGCTCTTCTGCTTCCAAAGTAGGAAAATCACAGCCTTCTCTTGCGGGTACAAAATGGGCTTTGGCTGATAATGTGAAAGGGAAAATTCCCACCCTGAATATTGAAGGAGAAAAAATCAGCGGTAATGCGGGATGCAACAATTACTTCGGAACGGCAAAAGTAGATCCTTCTATGGGAAATTTTTCTGCGGGAGCTTTAGGTTCTACAAGAATGGCTTGCGATAACATGAGCGTAGAAAAAAACTTTATGGATATGGTAGGAAAAGCCAATAAATATGTAGTAACCGGAAATGTTCTGGAATTGTATCAGGACAATCTTTTACTTTTAAAATTCAATAAAGCTGAATAAAATAAAAAGGAACTCAATCGAGTTCCTTTTTTATGTTTAAATTGTTATTAATCTTCCTCTTCTTCGTCGTACTTAGCCAACTCTTCATCACACCATTTAAACGCAGCTTCTACTACTTTTGTAGCCTCGTCTGCCATTGTTTCTTCGTCGTCACCTTCCAAATCATCCAGCCACTCAACTTCTTCTTCCTCAACGTTTAAGATAAATCTTGGATATTCTGTATGAACCACGAATAAATCTTCTGGAAATTCCGAATTATCTGCTAATAAAAACTTTGGTAATTTCATTTTTTTAATGTTTTAACTTTAAATCAAAGATAATAAAATTATTGGTATTTGTTCTTGTCAATCTTTATTTTTTGTAAAACTTTATACCTTGTTAACGTTGTTTTCTGAAGCGTATCTTTCGGTTTAAAAGTTAACGTAATATTCGGATTGATGGTACTCATCAGTTCGGCAACCTGTATTTTGTCAAGATCTTCTGCCGTTTCAAGATAAAACTTCAGCGGAATCTTCTCCATTTTTTCAGATTGCAGAAACTGTCTCATTTCTTTTCTGTTTTCAAGATAATTTCCTTTGGAAAGCCATGTAAATAACATTCCGGAAAGCAGACTTAAAAAGCCTAAAGCGTACGTTTTAACCTCAAAAATCATGAATAATTTCCTGAAATAAACCAGCCAGACCGGAAGACTGAAAGGAGCCATTAATCTGTAATCAATCGCATTCACAGAATAAAAATACTGAATAAAATACGAGCAGATCATCCCGAAAACACTTACAAAAATATAAAATGCCTCCGTTTCTGAGAGTTTGTATTTAATAAACAAAAACACAATCAGAAGAATATTTAAAAAGCCGATTCCGTAGATCGCATAATTGATCATTCCGCCTCCCGGATCTGCAATATGAATGAATGGGTTGAAAGTGGTACATAATCCCTGAAACAATTCAGCAAGAAGTTTAGAGGTAGGATGCAGACCGATTTCCAGAAATTGACTGACATAGTTTTCGTTAAAGTAATCAATAAAAAGAAATTTATACAAAACCACAAAAATTCCTCCGATGATTCCTGAAATAATAAATATTCCCGAATATTTTCGTTTCCAGAAAATCAATCCGAAAAGCCCGGTTCCGCCCATAATGAAAAGAGCGCTGTATCTTATGTTATACAATGCAATAAGGCTTAGTGAAAGATAAAAAACGGCTTTTCCTTTTTCTAGTTTTCCTTCAATAATTAATGTGGAAACATATAAAAATACCATAACAAACGGCAAAATCAGCGGTTCGCTCATAGTATAGGAGAAAATGGAGAGGAAGCTGAATAAAGCACATAAAACAACGGATTCTCTAAAGAAAAACTTCTTTTTCCATGTGAAAAAAATAATGAATAGAAATGCGGAAATTCCTACGATTTTACTTCCCCAGAATTCATCAAACCCGAAAAACGTAAAAAATTTTATTGCTAAAGGATATCCTAAAGGAGTCGTGGTATTGTCGATCGTCGGGAAAACGTGCGCAAATCTCATATAACGTATGGAATCCGGATTTACACGCCCTTTTTCATTAAGCAGAAAACGCAAAATGGTCATCACTAAAGTAATGATGACCATTGATATCTGAATATTTTTTTCTTTAAATTTTATCAAGGTTGCAGTTATTAGGTTATAGATTGCAGATTCAGAGCCTAAATTTATAACTTATAAGTCACAACTTAAAAATTATTTAGAAAACATTTTCGCTACTTTTTCTGCTTTTTTGCTTTCGGAGTAATCATAGAAACCTTCTCCTGATTTTACGCCTAATTTCCCTGCCATTACCATGTTTACCAACAATGGATTCGGAGCATATTTAGGATTTTTGAAGCCGTCGTACATTACATTTAAGATCGCAAGACAAACATCAAGACCAATAAAATCGGCAAGCTGAAGCGGTCCCATCGGATGCGCCATTCCCAGTTTCATTACCGTATCGATTTCCTCAACACCTGCAACGCCGTTGTACAATGTCTCGATAGATTCATTAATCATCGGCATTAAAATTCTGTTGGCAACAAATCCCGGATAATCATTTACTTCTACAGGAACTTTTCCTAACGTTTTGCTCATTTCATAGATCGCATCGAACGTTTCTTTGGAAGTGGAGTAGCCTTTAATGATTTCAACCAGTTTCATAATGGGAACCGGATTCATAAAGTGCATTCCGATTACTTTATCTGCTCTTTTTGTAGCCGCAGCAATTTTAGTGATCGAAATTGAGGAAGTATTGGTTGCCAGAATACAGTTTTCAGGAGCAAATTCATCCATCTGTCCGAAAATTTTCAGTTTTAATTCCTGATTTTCCGTTGCTGCTTCCACAATAAGATCGGCAGATCCAACTGCATCCTGAAGTGCCGTGAATGTCGTAATGTTCCCTAAAGTTTCTGCTTTTTGTTCTTCGGTAAGGTTTCCCTTTGCAATTATTCTGTCGAGATTGGTGGTAATGGTTTTAAGACCTCTGTCTAAAGCTTCCTGAGATACATCTACAAGATTTACTTTAAAACCGCTTTGTGCAAATGTGTGCGCAATACCATTTCCCATGGTTCCGGCTCCGATAACTACAATGTTTTTGATCATTTTTCCTTATTTAAGTTTTAATTATTTGCTGTTGATTAAAGTTAAATTTCGTGCATTGGAAAGATCTGCTTTTTTTACCGTCGTTGTTTCATCAAAACTCACATTACCGTCTCTGTTCGGTCTTTTCATCTGATTCTGGGTATTGATGGCAGCTTTCAGCTCTTCCACAAATTTGGTTTTCTGGGTTCTGGAGAAGGTATCTGTTCCGATGTAAATGTTAAATTCACCTTCTCTTCCCAAACCGCTTTGTTTGTACACTTCGAAATTTTTTATTTTGTTTTTTTTCTGAAACTGATTAATAAAATTCATCACAGGCTTATCCGATGGTGTTCCACAGCAAATACTGTGATACCCTACCTGCAGATAATTTTCGCTTTTCTGTGCGAAAGCAAAAGTACAGCAAAATATAGAAAGTGTTAAGATTAAATTTTTCATATCTCAAATTTTAATTGTCGTTTAATTATTAAAACAATTTCTAAGCCTAAAAATAAGCTTTAAAATTTAGTTATTAAAATTTTCGTAAACAACTTTAGCAATTTCTGCAACCATCTTTGTATTAGTCTCTTCGCTTTCCATAGAATCTGATACAAGTATACTTAGTGCAATGTGTCTACCATTAGGAAGAGTAATAATTCCTATATCATTTTCAGCAATAGTTAAACCTTTTTCATTTTTTCCTGAAGAACCTGTTCTATGAGCAACCGGAGTATCTTTTGGTAATAGTGCAACTATTTTATTAGAACCAGTTGTTGTTTGTATCATTGTTTTCATTAAAAATGAAGTTGAAGTTTTGGAAATAATCTTCTTATCGTAAAATCTTTTTAAAAGTTGATTCAGCGAATTAGTGGTACTTGTATTCCAATAATGAAATTCAAATCCTTCGTGCATTTTGCTTTCATCCGCTTTTATAGTAAAATCTTTTACTGTTAAATCATCCATAAATTTTTGTACAGATTGCGTTCCTCCTACTAAATGTATAAGAACATCTGTAATATTATTATCACTTTGCGAAATCATATATTGTAACAGTTCTTCAATAGTCATTTCTACATTTCCATTGGGATATTTATTTCTGAAAGGACTCCATGTATTTTCGTGTAGATCTGCTTTTGTTATTAAAATCTTTTGCTTTAAGTTTAGTTTTTTTTGATCAACTAGGTTTAGTACTGTTAAAGCTATGTGGAATTTGAAGACACTAAGTAAAGGGAGCTTTTTGTTTCCATTAATACTAAGTTTTATATTATCTTCAAAAGAATGTATAGAAACAGCTACCATTGCTTTTTTGTCTTTTGTAATTGAATTAATTTTCTGTTCCAAAACAGATTGCTGCGCAAAGATGATTCCTGAAATCAATAGAAAGAATAAGCTTATTTTTTTCATATTTTTTGTTTTAAAAATAAATCCCTCTTAGAAACTAAAAGGGATTTGCAAGTTATGATTTTTTCTTTATCTCACTTCAAGATGATTCAGATTAACGCCATCATTTTCGAAATAGATCCTGATTTTATTTTCTCCTTTTTTAAGATGGATTCCTTTTGCAGAAGCCGTTTTCCAAATTTCATTTCCGCCTGTTGAAGCCAATGAAACGATGGTTAATAGTTTTCCTGAAGCATCTTCAATCCGTATTTTCGCATCGTTTTCACTTGCATATTTTATCTCAAAAGTATATGCTTTATCAGCTTTAGAACTCATCGTATACTGAAGCCATTCTCCGCTTTCCGTTTTTCCGACGTAATATTCATTGTCTTTTGCTCTGTAAATATCAACACCGTCATTTCTCAGTTGATTTCCTGAATTCCATTCCGATCTTTTTGCGGGATCACTTACCCAAAGATTAATGAAATCTTTATCCGAATAAGCAGAACCCATTCTTCCCAGATCATAATCTGTTGCGAATATTTTTCCCGGAGCCTGAAGATTCTTGAAAGGTTTTGTGGAACCGTCTTTTGTCTGCCTGAACATCGCATCAATCACATCGTTTTTAACTTCCACATTGCTGAATTTGTAGTTTTCGGCGATTTGCATCAAAGCTTTCTTGGCGAATTCTTTAGATGGTTTTTCACCTCCGTTCTTCCAGTAATCCAATAATTTCTGATATTCCGGAGTAATTTTTACGTTGGTAATTCCTGCGATATTATCGATTTTTTTCATTGGCCAGAATGCGTAACCGATGTTGTGTTTATCCAAAAGCTGAATAAGCTCTGTAAACCATACATTTGAATTTTCGCCTGTTTCGCCCAGCCAGATCGGGATTTTGTGTTTCTCTCTTAAATCCAGCGCAAATTTCAGCGTAGCGTCATCATTATTATTCCAGTATTTATGAAAACTGAAGACCATATTATCGTCCCAAAGCGGCGTTAAACCGTTGTAATTATTTCCCCAACCGTTTCCTTCGATAATGATGATGTGTTTTTTATCAACAGTACGGATCGCTTCCGTGATTTCTTTCTGAAGCTTCCAAAGCGGAGCATTCGACATTTCGTCCGTTCCGTTTATATTTTTTCCTGTAAAATTGATATTCGGTTCGTTAATTAAGTCGTAACCACCGATCCATGGAGAATCTTTATATCTTTCGGCTAATTTCTTCCATAATCCGATGGTTTTTTTCTGATTTTCTTCACTTTCCCAAAGAGAAGGTTTCGATTTGTCGTTATCAGAAATATTCACATCATTTCCCTGTCCGCCCGGAGCTGCATGAAGATCGAGAATAAGGTACATCTTATTGTCTGCGCACCATTTCAGAAGATCATCAGTCATTTTAAAACCTTCTTCCAGCCATGTATTTTCTCCTTTTTTAGATTCTTTTTCAATCGGTAGAGTGTACAGATTATAATGCATTGGAAGTCTGATCGAATTAAATCCTGCTTTTTTCAGAAAATCAATGTCCTGTCTGGTAATTCCGTTTTTCAGATAAGCCTTGTAAAACTCATTCATTCCGTCTTCACCAATAAGTTCAGCAATTTTCTCCTTGATTTTGTACTGAGGACCTGCAAAGTCGGCGGTTTTCAGCATATATCCTTCCTGAAGCATCCAGCCTCCCAAGCCGAGACCTCGCAACTGAATATTTTCACCTTTATCATTAATAATTTTCTCACCTTGTGTTTTTAAAAGCTGTGATGTCCCAAATTGAGACAATAAAAAAGCGGATAATAGGATGGCTCTTTTCATAGTGATTTTAATTATTGAATTGTTAAGGGATTGTTATAAAGAAATTATTGTTGAATAATGGCAAATATATTTAAAATATGTTGAATAATATTAAAAACAGAAATTGAATTGAAAAAAATAATGATGATTACGAATATTGTATGGTGCAAATCCGGATCGGGATGAATGAGAAAATTAGTACTGTTTCGATGAAATGGAAATAGGCTGTTTAATTTTGGTTAAAGCCGATTGAGCATAAAAAAAACGGGTTTTTAGCCCGTTTCTATCAATAAATTATCGTGTTATTCGTGAAAATATTTGTGCGGTTTGTTAAAAAATTAAGAAATCAACTTCATAATCTCCAACGCAACTTTCAGCGCTTCCGTTCCGTCCTCAATAGAAACTTCTACGTGTTTGTCTTCCGTAATGGAGTCTGCAAAAGAATTAAGCTCATCCAGAATGGCATTATTCGGCTGAATATTCGGATATTCAAATAAAATCTGATTTTTCTCACCATCGGCATTTTCAATAATCATGTCGAATGGAGTAGGGTGTTCAGGAGCATCTTTCATGCGGATCACTTCCGCTTTTTTCTCAAGAAAATCAACGGAAATATAAGCATCTTTCTGGAAGAAACGGCTCTTTCTCATCGCTTTCATCGAAATTCTGGAAGTTGTTAAATTCGCAACACACCCGTTTTCAAATTCAATCCTCGCATTCGCAATATCAGGCGTTTTGCTAACCACACAAACGCCGCTTGCGTGAATATTTTTAACCTTAGATTTAGCAATGCTTAATAAAATATCCAGATCATGAATCATAAGATCCAGAACCACAGAAACATCTGTTCCGCGCGGATTAAATTCTGCTAACCGGTGAATCTCGATAAACATTGGATTCTTAATATACTCTTTCGTTGCAATAAACGCAGGATTATACCTTTCAACGTGTCCTACCTGAGCTTTGATGCCTTTTTCCTGACATTTTTGAAGAATTTCTTCCGCCTGTTCAAGAGTTTGTGTTACAGGTTTTTCAATGAAAAAGTGCAGACCTTTTTCAATTGCTTTTAGCGCGTAATCGTAATGATAAATAGTTGGCGTTACAATATCCAGCATATCAATCTGCTCCAGCAATTCCTCAAAATTCTCAAAATATCTATACCCGAATTCCGCTTCCAGTTTTTTTCCGTTTTCTGCGTCTCTATCGTGGAAACCGATGAACTCGTATTTATCTGACTGATTTAAAAGTCGTAAATGTATTTTTCCTAAATGTCCGGCTCCTACCAAACCTGCTTTCAACATAGCTGTATTAAATTTCTGTAAATATAACAATTTGTTGTTGGTTGTACGTAGACCCCTATCAGAAAATTAAAAACTGCGTGCAACAGTTTTTAACCCCCGACAAAATTTCATATTTTTGTGCGAACTGTTACCTGCAACCTAATAACTACTATCTATAATGGCGCAAGATTCGTTTGTACATAAAGGAAAAAGAAAGATTTTAGTGGAATATCTCCGAAACAGAATCGGGATTTCGGATGAAAACGTACTTTCAGCGATGAATGAAGTTCCGAGACACCTTTTTATTGAAAGTATTTTTGAAGATTTTGCCTACGAAGACCGTGCTTTTCCTATTCTTGCGCATCAGACGATTTCGCATCCTTCAACTGTTGCCGAGCAATCTGAACTTCTGCAGGTGAAAGAAGGAGAAAAAGTGTTGGAAATAGGAACCGGTTGTGGCTATCAGACCGCCGTTTTAATGGCAATGAAAGCCCATGTTTACACGGTTGAGCGACAAAAAGATCTTTTCGATTTTTCTAAAAAGAAACTCCGTGAAATGAATTTATATCCAAAATTCCAGAGTTTCGGAGATGGCTTTGCAGGACTTCCTACTTTTGCTCCGTTTGATAAAATTATCGTGACCTGCGGCGCTTCCGTTTTACCAACCGAACTTCTGAAACAGCTTAAAGTCGGCGGAAAAATGGTTATTCCTCTCGGACCAACCGATGAGCAGGTTTTATACAGATTTACAAAAATCTCACAGACCGAATTTGAAAAAGAGGAATTCGGGGCTTATAAATTTGTTCCGATGCTGGGAAATACCAATCAGTGATGCTTGTTTAATTGGGATGGATGAAGGGTAAGACCGTTTTCAGAAATAAATTGAAGAATATCTTTTCTGGCAGCAAAAATTCATTCAATTTGATTTTAGTAAAACCTGCATCAACACATAAAATAAAACAGAATAAATTTTTAATTTTAAAGAATTAAAAAATAAAAATGAATTCTGAAATCTCAAAATATAACAGTTCTCAAGCAGAATCCGATCGGGAAATCTGCGAAAGACTTTCTGAAATTCTCTGTGAGAATCTTATTGATGCTGAATCTAAAATCTGGCATTCTCATCCTGTCTGGTTTTTAGACGGAAATCCGATTGCAGGATACAGTAAACAAAAAAAAGGAATAAGACTGATGTTTTGGAGCGGCAAATCTTTCAATGAAGAATTTCTGAACGTTCATGGAGGAAAATTTCAGGATGCATCTGTTTTTTATAATAGTGTCTCAGAAATTAATGAAAAAGATCTGAAAAGAGCTTTAAAAAAATCGGAAACTATTCAGTGGGATTATAAAAATATAGTGAAGAGAAAAGGTGAATTAATTTTGATTCAAAAATAACATTTCTTCAAAATTCGGAACGAAAATTGAATATACATAATTGTCTAATTAACTAAAATCTTAATATGATGAATACCAAAAGATTTAAAATATTACAAGATTTCAGTAATATTCAGAACAGTTTTAAAATGAATTTCCGAAACAGAGCAGAAGATAATCCGGATAAAAAAGAATCCGAAAATAATCTTCAGATAAAGGATTTCAAAGCTAAAAAGTCGGAACCGAAAAGAAAAGTAAGAAGATCTGCACTGGAAATCTGGGAAGAAATAGAAGAACTGGCATCCGAATCTTAGAAAAAATAAATTTAATGTATAATTTTTAATATTAAAGTTGAAAAACCTTGCTTGTGAAGAGTGAGGTTTTTTACTTGAAGAAATCATTTAACCATCACAAAAAAATATGAAAATATTCATCAACAAAAGAATTCCTGAAGCAGGAATGCAGCTTCTTAAAGACGCAAATCTTGAAATATTCATTCCTGAACATGAAAATCTTTCACACGAAGAATGGCTGAGTTACTGCAAAAGCAATGATGCCATTTTAAGCGTGGGAGGAGAATTTAAATTCGATAAAGACTTTTTCAACGAATGTCCGAATATAAAGGCGATTGCCCTGTTTTCAGTAGGTTTTGATCATGTGGATATTCAGGAGGCAAGTGCAAGAAAAATTCAGGTCGGAAATACGCCCGATGTTTTAAGCAAAGCCACTTCAGATGTTGCATTTTTACTGATGCAGTCGGTTGCCCGAAGAGCAAGTTATAATTTTGAAAAAGTAAAATCCGGAAACTGGGGAGATTTTGATCCGCTGCACGCTTTAGGTCAGGAATTATACGGAAAAACGCTCGGTATTTTTGGTCTCGGAAGAATTGGATACGAAATGGCAAAAAAATCCAAAGCTGCTTTTGAGATGGATATTATTTATCATAATCGTCACCGCAATGAAGAAGCAGAAAAGAATTTGGGAGCCCAGTATGTTTCTTTTGATGAGCTTATTGAGCAGTCCGATGTTCTGAGCATTCATGCCAATTTCAAAACAGAGCAGAAAGAGCTTTTTAATGCTTCTGTTTTTGATAGAATGAAGAAAAATGCAATCTTCATCAATACCGCAAGAGGAGGCTTTCATCATCAGAAAGATCTTTACGATGCACTTTCTGGGCACAAAATCTGGGGAGCAGGGCTTGATGTCACAAATCCTGAACCTATTTTTAAAAACGATCCTATTTTAGAGCTTTCTAACGTTTGTGTGCTTCCTCACATTGGCTCTGCAACGGAAGAAGCAAGAAACGGTATGGCGAAACTGGCCGCTGAAAATCTTATCGCATTTTCGAAAGGAGAAAAAATGCCTGCCTGTGTAAATCCGGAAATTTACGGTTAATATCTTGGAACTATTTTTGTTTAATAATAAGTAACACCAAAAAAATAGCATTATGATACCCGAAAACAGCGAACAGGAACAGGAAAGAAGACTGGAACAGCGAGAGTACAAATCCAGTGAAGATATTTTTAATCAGGAAGAGCATATTTCCTTAGACGGAAACGGAAAACCAATTTTTAATGAAAAAAATGATGATGACAAACTGGATAAAGGATTGGATATTCCCGGAGTGGAAGATGATGATGAAATGGAAGAAATCGGGAGTGAAGATGAAGAAAATAACTACTGGAGTCTAAGTGATAATGACGACGATCATGAAGAGGAAAATGACGATGTTTTAACGTAATATCAACTCAGTATCAAATAATTGTAAACCTTGCTGTTCAGGCAAGGTTTTTTTTGTCTATATTTATATTGTAAATTATTATATTCTGAACTTATTTAAAAATTTGTTATGAATGCCATGTAAATAATTGTTTACAATTGATAATTGTGTCATAAAAAATGGTAAATTTATCAATAAATAGTGATTAAAAGAAAACTTGATTATGATAAAACCTTTACAATTTATCCTTGTATGGATGAGTGTTTTCGGGCTTGCCCAAACTCCCGGAAATATCATCATCAAAGACGCAGTCGGCAACGAGAGCTTTAATGTTACCTGTACCAATGGTCTTAATGCAAACGGCTGTATTGATCTTCATGTGGAGTATCCTGTCATTAAGCAGACCACAAATTATGAAGTCGTTTCACAGGCTTTTACTCCTCCCGTTGCTTTGAATCAGGGAACTCCGCTTAATGCCAATTACGATGATGCTTTTCCTACCAAACTGGATCTGCCTTTTCAGTTCTGTTTTTACAATCAGAATTTCAATGCCTTGGTTGTCGGCTCGAACGGAATGGTTACTTTTGATCTGAGCCAGTTGGGAAACATCAACTATCCCAATGTTCAGTGGCAGAATCCCAATGTCAGTCTTCCCAAAAACTCTATTTTCGGAGTGTATAACGACATGGTTTTTTCGGCAAATGATCCCTCCGAAATATATTATTCCACCATCGGAACGGCTCCCTACAGAAAATTCGTAATCAGTTTTTATGAAGGAAGAATTGCAGGATGTACAGAAAGAGCTTCCTCGCAGATTGTTCTGCATGAAACCACGAATGTGATTGAGGTTTTCGTGGATAAAAAACCAACGCCGTGTCCGACAAGAAAATTTGAAAATGCTTTAATAGGCATAATTAATGCAGACGGAACACTCGGTGTTTCTCCTCCCAACAGAAATACGGGCGTTTGGCAGGCTTTGCAGGAAGGATATAGATTTAATCCGCTTGGAAATGCCATTCAACCGGATGTAACGTGGACGAATTCCGGAGGACAGACGGTTGCTACAGGAATTCAGGCAACAATTTGCCCTACCCAGAATGAAGTGTATACGGCAACTGCGGTCTTTAATACCTGCGGAACCAGTACCCTAACTTTAACAGATGATTTTCCTTTAACATTTGATCCTACGTATCCGGCGGCAAAAAATTTCACTCAGGATTATTGCGGAAATACTCCCGTAAACCTTACTTTAAGTAGCTTTCAGGGAAATGTGACTACACAGAATCCGGCGAATTTTGTCTTCAGTTTTCATACAAGTTTGCAGAATGCCCAAAATAACGTCAGTCCGCTGCCGAATAATTATACTTTAACAGCAAGTACGGTTTTATATGTAAGAATTCAGAATCCCAATGTTCCTGGCTGTTACCGGGTTGCTGTTTTAACGTTAAATTTACAGACGAAAAGCTTACTCAAAAATACAGTTGAGATTTGTGATACCAATAACGATGGAGTAGAAGCGAACTACAATTTATCGTTTCTGGATCCTGAACTTTTCCCACCCGGAACTACAGGAATTTCTTATTTTGCAACACAGGCAAATGCTCAGAACAACACCAACGCAATCAGTACCATTAATGTAACGGCTGGTGCAACGGTTTGGGTAAGATTGCAGGAAGGAAACTGTACCTATGTTTTAGGACCGGTCACTTTCCAGTTCAAACCGGGAGTTAATCTCAATTCTCCGATTAACTATAACTACTCAACGTGTGATATCAACAATGATGATGCAGAGCCTTTTGATTTTTCTTTAACTTTCGGACCGCTGATTTCATCACAACCGGGAGCTGTTTTTACCGCATACGCCACCTACAATGAGGCACTTACAGGTTCGGGAGGTGTTTTAAGTACCGTGCATGAAGGAACTTACACCATTTTTATCAGAGTTCAGATTCCGAACGGATGTATTGCGGTTGCTACCGTAAATCTGAATGTTACGTTTAATAAAATTGTGGTGAATTCTAAAACAGAATACATCTGCTTTAACGGAACGGATGACATCAGTATCAATTTAAATACCCTTTCAAACGGAATGCTGGTTTCTCCGGCAACAGTTCCTGTGGTAGAGTTTTATTCAAATTATCCCGATGCAAGTTTCGGAATAAATCCTATAAGCCCGAATCAGATCATCACGACCAACGGAAACTTTGTTACGCAGACCTATTATGTACGTTTCGAAATTTCAGATTCGTGTTATACCATAAGACCTATCACGATCAATTTGGTTCATCCGGTGATCGAACAGTCCAGTTTTACGGTTTGTGATTTTAATAATGATAATACAGAAAATATACAATTATCACAATTTTCATCTGCGATGATCGGAAGCCAGAATGCTGCGGTAACTTTCTACCTTACTGCTGCAGATGCTGCAAGCGGAAACAATCCTGTGAATAACGTTACCTTCACCGGAACACAGCAGTTTTTTGTGAAAATCAACTCGTATAACTGTGAGCAGATTTATCCTTTCACCGTAGGATTAACTTCTACACCTGCTGTAAATCCTCAGGTAACGGTTAACCTGACCAATATTTGTGACAACAATAATGACAATACGGAAATCTATGATCTTACACAGGCACAAAGCCAGATTACAACAAGTTCCAATGTGAATTTCACGTATTATCTGAACTATGATCCGGTGACACACATTTTCACCAATGAAATTACAAACCCTACCCAGTTTGTGGTTACCGGAGGAACTGCAACAGTTTATGTAAAGGTTAAATTTAATAACAACGATTGTTTTTCAGCCGTTAAATTAACCATTCAGATGTCATTCTTACCTCCTGTAATTCTGAACAATGCGGTATTAAACAAATGTGATGAAGATTTTAATTTAAGTGAAACCTTTCAGTTGAGTGATGCTACTTCTCAGATGTTTATTCCTGCTCAGAACACCTATCCTTTATCGAATATCACCGTTACTTATTATAATACACAGGCGGAAGCCAACGCAGGAAACCCTGCCAACCAGATCGGAAATACCGTTACAACCAATATTTCGACCGTTCAGGTCTGGGCAAGATTTCAGGTGAATACAACGGGATGCTATTCCGTAGCGTCAATTGAGCTGAATACGTATTTCCCTCCGAAAGCCATCAATTCTACCATTTCAGTTTGTGATGAAAATCTCGACGGAAGTTATGAAGTGAACCTTTTGAATTTTACCAATTTAATGGTTGACGCACCGAATCCTGCAAATACATTTACCTTCTATCTTACACTTCTGGATGCGCAGAACGGAACCAATCCTATTGCCAATCCTTCCAACTTTACCGCAAATCCTTTCCCTGCACAGATGTGGGTGAATGTGCAGAATATTCCGGGCTGTAATGATATTGCAACCATAACCTTTACTTACGGAAATAAAGTAACCCTACTGAACAACGGACCTTTCCCTTTAGCAACCTGTGATATCGGAAATGACGGATCTGAAACGGTCAATTTAACACAGTTCCAGACACAGATTTATAACGGGGCAAACGTTACCTTTACGTATTATGCTTCATTAGCAGATCTTAATGCGGGAACCAATGCCATTGCCAATCCTTCAGCGTATCTTTATAATCAGGTCTCAGGTTCCAGTACCATTTATGTGAAAGTAAGCGTTCCGGGTTCCTGTTCCAATCTCGTGCAGATTCAGCTTTCACTGAAGAAAACGCCTATTTTCGATATTCCGACATTGTATTTCTGTCCGGAAGGCTCACTGAGCAGTTATTCTGTAAATATTACCAATTACACGATTGTAAGCTATCAGTGGACTAATCCTGCAGGGCAGACCATCTCTACAACGAATACGATTACAGGAATAAACACGGTAGGAACTTATTTATTAACCGTGACGGCAGACAACGGATGTTCTTACACCAAGACTTTCGACATCAAACATTATGAGGTTCCTGTTATTACAAGCATTCAGTTTAGCGGTAATAATGTGATGATTTATGCTACAGGCTCAAAAACAATATTGTATTCTATAGACGGTATCAACTGGCAGGCAAGCAACAGTTTCAATAATTTACCGACAGGAATTACCACATTCTACGTGAGATTTGCCGACAGCGACTGTATCGTTAAAAAAGACGGTCTGGTATTGGATATCACCAATGCAATTACACCAAACGGTGACGGACTTAATGACCATTGGGTAATTAAAGATCTTCAGGTATTCGGAACAAAAATGTCTAACCTTAAAATCTTCGACCGTTATCAGATGCTGATTTTTGAACAGAATTCAAATACCCAATTCTATTGGGACGGAATGATAAAAGGAAGAGTGCTTCCAACCGCAAGTTACTGGTATGTGATTACCATACCGGACGGCAGAACATTTACCGGATGGGTTGTGGTGAAAAATCATAATTAAATCTAAAAAATTCTTTCATACTAAACCTCATTGAAATTTTCAGTGAGGTTTTTTATTTTTGAAAATCTTAAACCTTCGAAATATCCATAATGGAAATTCCCCTCCTTTGGAGGGGTGGCAAAAATTGATGAAAATTTTTGACGGGGTGGTTTAGAGTATGTTTAAAAAAGATTCACATTAATTATTTAATTTTATTGTGAATGATTTAGCGATTTTACCACAATAACAAATATTCTTTGTTTTGAAGTGTTTTTTCATAATCTTTATCCAGGCTTTTGAGTAAATTAGAGATTTCGAAAGCTCATACTAATCAGCATTTTTTTCAAAATACAAGAGTCTTTTTTTTGTTTAAACATGCTCTTAATTGAAAAACACAAAACAATAAAAACAACAAATAATGAAAGAAATCCTTACCATCATCAATGGATTTCCTGTTCGGAGGAATTTTGTGGAAAATCTTCCCTACAATCCAAAATTAAAACCTCTGTTGCACAGAAAACGTAAAGCCGGAATTTTGAGTGAAGTCATTTTCTGGAAACAGGTTCGCGCAAGAATATTTCATAGAATTGATTTTGACAGACAGAGAATCATCGGAAATTACATTGTTGATTTTTATGTGAAAACGCTGGGGTTAGTTATAGAAATTGACGGCTGGAGCCACGAAGGAAAAGAAGTTGATGATGAGGCAAGGCAGAAATATCTGGAATCTTTAGGTCTGAAAATATTCAGGATAACAGACTTTGATGTACGACATAATTTGTCTGTTGTGATGAAAGATTTAGAATATTTCATTGTTGAACATTATAAATACAAGTAAAATATTCATCACAAAATTCCCCTCCTCCGGAGGGGTGGATTCGACCAAAGGGAGAAGACGGGGTGGTAAAATCATAGACAAAAACATCACTCGGTGATTATTAAAACCACCCCGTCAAAAATTCTTCCGAATTTTCGCCACCCCTCCAGAGGAGGGGAATCTTTCATGCTGTTTCAAATTTTATCACATAAGTTGCAGGGATTTTCTAATTTGAATATCTTTAAAACCACAAAAATAAATCTGCTAAACTAACAACGATCAACAAATACATGACATTCCAACAACAGATACAGCAGGGCATACCCAACCGTTTGCCACAGCAGAAACCTTACGAAACCAACATCAATCATGCGCCGAAGCGTAAAGAAATTTTAGGGGAAGAAGAAAAAAAATTGGCACTGAAGAATGCTTTGCGCTATTTCGAGCCAGAATTTCATGCAGAGTTATTGCCGGAATTCAGGGAAGAACTGGAAAAATACGGAAGAATTTATATGTACCGTTTCCGTCCGGATTATGAAATGAAGGCAAGACCGATTTCTGAATATCCCGGAAAATCGGAGCAGGCAAAAGCCATCATGCTGATGATTCAGAACAATCTGGATTATGCCGTAGCGCAGCATCCTCATGAATTGATTACGTATGGCGGAAACGGGGGAGTATTTTCCAACTGGGCGCAGTATCTTTTAACGATGAAATACCTGTCTGAAATGACGGATGAACAGACTTTGGTCATGTATTCCGGGCATCCGATGGGATTGTTTCCTTCCCATAAAGATGCGCCGAGAGTAGTGGTAACCAACGGAATGATGATTCCTAACTATTCCAAACCGGACGATTGGGAGAAATTCAATGCATTGGGCGTTACACAGTACGGACAAATGACTGCGGGAAGCTATATGTACATCGGTCCGCAGGGAATTGTTCACGGAACCACCATTACGGTACTGAACGCGTTCAGAAAAATCAATAAAGATCCGAAAGGCGGACTGTTCGTGACTTCAGGATTAGGCGGAATGTCCGGCGCGCAGCCAAAAGCAGGAAATATTGCAGGCTGTGTTACCGTTTGTGCCGAAGTCAATCCGAAAATTACCAAAATCCGTCACGAGCAGAAGTGGGTGAACGAAATTCATGAAAATCTTGACGCATTAGTTGCAAGAGTTCGACAGGCGCAGGAAAATAAAGAATCTATTTCTCTGGCATATCTGGGAAATATTGTTGAGGTTTGGGAAAAATTCGATCAGGAGAATTTAAGAATCGACATCGGTTCAGACCAGACTTCGCTCCATAATCCTTGGGCGGGAGGATATTATCCTGCAGGACAGAGCTTTGAAGAATCCAATAAAATGATGGCGGAAGATCCGGAACTGTTTAAAGATAAAGTTCAGGAAAGTTTAAGAAGACATGCAGAAGCCATCAACAAACATACAGCAAAAGGAACCTATTTCTTCGATTATGGAAATGCCTTCTTGCTGGAATCTTCCAGAGCCGGAGCCGATGTAATGGCGGAAAATCCTACATTGGGAAGAGAATTTAAATTCCCTTCGTATGTTCAGGATATTATGGGGCCGATGTGTTTTGATTACGGTTTCGGGCCCTTCCGTTGGGTTTGTACGAGCGGAAAACCGGAAGATTTACAGAAAACAGATGATATTGCGTGTGCGATTTTAGAAGAAATTCAGCAGAATTCCCCTGAAGAAATCCAGCAGCAGATGAAAGACAATATTCAGTGGATCAAAGGAGCACAGGAAAATAATCTGGTGGTCGGTTCGCAGGCGAGAATTTTATATGCCGATGCAGAAGGAAGAATGAAAATTGCAGAAGCCTTCAACAAAGCCATTAAAAACGGAGAAATCGGACCCGTAGTTTTGGGAAGAGATCATCATGATGTTTCCGGAACAGATTCGCCGTACAGAGAGACATCCAATATTTATGACGGTTCCAGATTTACGGCAGATATGGCAATTCACAACGTGATTGGCGACAGTTTCCGTGGGGCAACTTGGGTTTCGATCCACAACGGAGGCGGAGTAGGATGGGGAGAAGTGATTAACGGCGGTTTCGGAATGCTGCTGGACGGAAGCGATGATGCCGACAGAAGATTAAAATCCATGCTGTTCTGGGACGTGAACAACGGAATCTCAAGAAGAAGCTGGGCAAGAAATGAAGGCGCTGTTTTCGCCATCAAAAGAGCTATGGAAATTGAACCGAATCTGAAAGTAACCCTTCCGAATTTTGTGGATGAGAATCTTTTTTAACTTAGAAATTAAATCAACTTTGTCAAAGTTTTTAAACTTTGTCAAAGTTTAAAAACAAACCGGCTTCAAAACCGGTTTTTTTTATTCAGAGACTTTCAAAAAGTTTCATTCTGAACTAAAATGTAATGCTTCTGAACAAAATTCTGAGCTAAAGTAAAGGATTTTAACGGTCTGTTTTTAATAGTTTATGTTGTTGAAGTTGCTAAAAACCAAAACATTCCTTTTTTAATTAGATTGGATAACAATACCAGAATTATCATTAAATCAATATCATTTTAAGTTTGGCACTTTTTTAAGTGTACAAGAGTAACTCCTGATATAAGAATTTGAAAATTACAGGACATCTATTAATTCTTTTTTTAACTCTAAAAACCTTAAAGATGAGCAGCCAGAATAAAGAAGAAATCTGTGTCGAGATCAGTAACGGACAGATTGATATGATTACCGGAATCGTTTACCGCCAGATTATTTCTCAGCGTTCTGTAAAATCGTTGCAGATGACGGTGCTTGTTCCGCGAAACGACGAACCGAAACCGGCTATTCTCTATTTTCCCGGAGGTGGTTTTACATCAGCAGATTATAATAAGTTTTATGAAATCAGACACGCATTAGCTCAGGCAGGTTTTGTAGTTGCAGGAGCAGAATACAGAACCATTCCCGATACTTTTCCTGCGCCTGTGGTTGATGGTAAAGCAGCGATACGATATCTAAAGGCACATGCTGAAAATTTTGGAATTGATCCATTACGGATAGGGCTTCTCGGCGATTCTGCGGGAGGCTATCTCGTTCAGATGCTTGGAACCACAATGGGCGAAACTTTTTTCGAAGAAGGAGAGTACCTTGATGAGAATAGCGATGTGGCTTCTGTGGTGTCTATGTTTGGCATAAGCGATCTTACTAATATTGGAGAAGGATACGAAGAAAAACTAAAGGCATTTCACCGTTCACCGGCTTCTACAGAGGCTCTTTTGCTTCATGGTCCTGCATTTTACAATTCTCCGGGCAACACTATATTCGGGGATCTGGATAAAGCAAAATTTGCAAGTCCTGTAGGACATATTAAATCCGGACATCCTCCTTTTATGATCATGCACGGAACCAAAGATCAGCTTGTTTCTCCTGTACAGAGTATCCAGTTGTTCGAGCAATTGAAAGCAAAAAATAACGATGCTAAACTTGTTATGGTAAAAGATGCGGGACATGGAGATATTTTCTGGTTTCAACCTCCTGTTATTCAGAAAATAGTAGATTATTTTAAAGAAACACTTGGACATATATCTTCTGCCTCCGGTTCTTCAATTATGAAAGATAATTTATAACCTGATGTATGAAAATGTAAAAAATTAGAATGGATGAAGTGATATAATTTATGATGCCTATTTTGCTATCATATTTTTTTAATTAAAAAATTCTCAAAACTTTCTCATCGATATTATTTAGTCAGTATTTCAATCCTTGTATCTTTAGCTATTGCAATCTGTTTTGTTTTTTTATTAAATGTTATTAAAGGTAAATCAGATGTAGAGTGTATAATTGATGAAATCTGCTTACCGGAATAAATTTCTTTTATTTCTTCTACAATTTCTCCTGTTCTGAAATTGATAATTTTAGGATGCCTGAATAATTCCCAAGCGAATGTATCATCTATTGCTATTAAATTTCCGCCCACCTTACAGTTGGGCTTAATTATATCTGATATTTCATTTGTTGTAACATTCCAGATCCCAATTTCACCGTTTTCAAGCAGATCGGAGGGTTCATCATCAAAAGGCTCCGTTTCATTTGGAGAGCCAATTAAAACCAATTCGTTAGTAATAAAACTTGCTGTACAGATTTCAGCAGAAACATCAGGAATAAGTTTGCTTTTATCCAATGCTTTAGGACTCTCTAAACATTCTTCAATATCAAAAATTTCCACAAAATCATACGGATGCCATGCCCAGCCTTTGCTTAAAAAAGTTTTATTATCCGGGCTTACTTCAAGGCGTGAATGAAAAAAATGTGAAGGATTTCTGTCTGCATGGTCTGTCAGAAGTAATCCTGTTTCAACTTCTTCAAATTCCAACCTGTTGTATTCATTTGGGCAGTGAATAAGAATATCTCTTCCATCTTTAAGTTTAGCGAATGCAATAGGGTACTCGTAGACGCCTGCATGATAATAAGAACGGTTGATTTCTCTTAAGATTTTTTTATTCTTCATGATGAGACCCTTTGTGCCGAGTCTGTTGTAAACAACTGAGTATACACCATCGGAAGAGCTTAGCGCACTGTCAAAAGAAAATGGTAAATAATAATTTTCAAGTTTTTTAATCTGTCCGTCCGGTAAAAAAAGAGTTGCCGAATTTGCCAAGTCTATTAAATGATGATCCGTCCATGTTAATGTTGAAAAATAGGCATCATTTATGGTCTGTCTTTGCATAATTAATGGTTGTCTGTAGTTTTTTATATTGGAAATCTAAGTTTATTAGATTTATCAGCAAATATAATCCAATTATTAACGAAAAACCAATGACGATACATTTGGCAAACAGCGATGCAATATCAATTTTAACCCTCCCTAATTCGCAATATAATAGTAAAACCCGTCGCTGATATTTCGGGAACTCATGATCTCAAACAAGTGATTGTTGTTTTCCAGCATTCCCGACGGGGAAAAATAATAGCCGTAAGAATTATCTGAAAATCCATCCAGAAGAAAGAACATTCCCAAGTCTGTTTTCACAATCGAATAAATATTTACTTTCTTCATCTGTTCAAGGATCTGTTGCTGCAACGAGCTGAAACGGTAGTTCCCTTCCGCTTTTATTTTTGCCGAGATCGGGAAAGGCGATTTTTGCGGAATCAAATAAGACCAGTATCCATTGTTTTCTTTAAAAATACCATCTACCCTTTGCAGAGAACTTTGGTTTACATAAATTAAATTTCTGCTTTTCCCCACCAGTGCAGCCAGTGTTTTAAACTCCGAAAAATGATCCTTCAGAAACTGAATATGCCTGTCCTCGTTAATCATGCCTTGTTTTAAAAACTGATTCGGTTTGTCTGCTGCTTCCTTTTCCGTCAGTTCATACCGCTGAGAAAAACCACCCCAGAAGAAATTGGAGATTTCACTTGATGTGCGTACCGAATCAAGCGCGTAGATTTTCTCATGCTGTAAAGGTCGGATATCCCATTTCGAAAAAGGCTTTGAAAACTTCAGATACTCTTCCAGAGGAAATTTTTTCTCCACCGTCAAACTGTCCAAATAATTAAACAGTTCCACGTCATATTTTTCGGTTTTATTTAAATAATCCTGTCCGAAAACAGATGCCGATAAAGCGAAAAACAAAAGAATGACAATTTTTTGCATAGAATAAGAAAGCAGTTTCGTGGTTATTTATTGAATTGATAAAACAAATGTAATGAAAAGTTGAGAAGGGTGATGAATGAAAGGTCTTTTTAAATTTTTTATTTAATACAATACTTCATGGTTAATTTTCAAAACTATTCCTGTCATTCAGAATGAAATTTTGCGAAGCATTATGCAATGAAGAATCTATTGAAAATGATTGCTTTGAAGATTAAATACACGTGCTTTTTTAACCACAAAAGCTACAAAAGATTTTGATGCATTTTTAAAAGTTAACAAGGATAAGAATAAAAGCATACAAAAGTTTTTAAAAATCTTTGATTTTTATGCTTTTGAGAACTTTTATAATTCTAAAAATCAGCTTTATTATTATCTTTTGTGACTTTTGCGGTTAAATTCCTCAGTCATTCAGAATGAAGTTTTGCGAAGCATTATGCAATGAAGAATCTCTTTAAAATGACTGCTTTGAAGATTAAATACACGTACTTTTTTAACCACAAAAGCTACAAAAGCTTTAAAAGTTAACAAGGATAAGAATAAAAGCATACAAAAGTTTTTAAAAATCTTTGATTTTTATGCTTTTGAGAACTTTTATAATTCTAAAAATCAGCTTTATCAAAATCTTTTGTGACTTTTGTGGTTAAATTCCTCTGTCATTCAGAATGGAATTTTGCGAAGCATTATGGAATGAAGAATCTATTAAGATACAGTTATTTTTAGATTTTTCGACTCCACTTCGTTTCGCTCAAAATGACAGCAGAATAGAATAAGTCTCAGAGCTTACGCTCCCATATTTTTCTGATGAATCTGATCAGTTTTGGCGGTTCATCTGTATTTATTTCGTTCGTCGGGACTTCCTTTTCCTGCGAAGTTACAATCCTATTTTCTTCAATTTATATGCTTTCAATTGTTGCTGAAAACGTTCATTTTCATCGGGAGGGTTGTTGTAAGGCGGAACTTCCTTTATGAGCGTACTGAATATAATTTTCCGGCGGTTGTGGCAATGCATTCGTGCATTCTTCTGAGCAGACATTCACCAGTAAAGGCATCACATCGGTTCCTACCCAAAGGGAGATCCAGAGCTGATTGGTCTGTTCATAGCTCATTGTTTTACGGCACACGCTGCATTGTACAGTTTCGCCTGAGTAACGGACAGGGTTTTGGCTTAAATCCGGAAAGCCCATTCTGTTTTTATAGTTGCCGTAGACGGCTCTCGTGCTCATGATGCTGCTTTTTAAATTTTTGCAGTGGGTGATCTCATAAGGAAACCAATGCAAATCATAGGAAGTGTAGACCTCAAAATATTCCAGCGATTCCATTTCTCCGATTTCTGGAGGAATGCGTTTGAGCTTACTTCCGTACAGCCGGACTTTTTTTATCTTTTTAAGTTTTGAAATCGTTTCCGGAAGGGTATGAATCTGAGAAAAAAGATCATAGCCAAGTTCTTCCGCCGGCGAAAATTCTTCCCTTCCGTCTTCGGCAACCCTATCAATATAATCACAAAGTTTCTTCCATGCCATAGAATTTCTATCCTGAACATGATTCTCAATTTTTTGTATTCTTTTGTTCATGAAGGTTATCGGTTTTTTTAAGAATTGTTTTCAAAGATAGAAAATTTGAGAGTAGGGGATGGATATGAAAAAACCTGCGGTGAGGCAGGTTTTTTTATTATAATGATTATGCTTTTAAGAATTATTCTGCTTGTATATTGCCGGCTCAGAATTTATTCCACCAATAAAATAAAAATTATGTTTTATATAGTCTGAAAACCTAGATAATGTATCTAAAAACTGATAGATCTCATTACTTAGTTCATATTCTTCAGTATTGGTTTTTATGATATCTGCTCCAAGTATTTTTTCTGCTTCTGATTTATCAATTACAAAACCATGATCTTTATATTTGTAAACTAATTCGTTAGCAATTTCATTTGGAGATTTTGGTAGATTTTGAGAGTGTGTAGATAGAAGATTTTCTGCATATTGTATTGCCGATTCTGCAACTCTTTCATAGTAGCCAATTTGAATTGGTTCAATAGAAAGTTGTAAATATTTTGCAAACATATCAGAAGATTTAGGATTTTGTGTAACAAGTTCTGATATATGTTCTATAGAGTTTTTTAAACCTAGTGCAGGAAGTCCATTAATTTGTGGATCAATAGGTCCTAATTCACTTAAGCTTCCCATATGAATTTCATTAGCAGCACAGCATAATAATGTTGCTGCAGATTTTGCTTTTCTTGGAACTGCTACATTAAAAATACCATTCGAGTATTCACGACAAAGTTTGCCTATAAGGTAAGCTGAACCAGGCACTCCGCCACTTGAGAATAGAATCATTAAAACAGGCTTTTTTTTATCAAAATCTGTAACAGAATTATAAATTTTATCTGCATCGCTTTTTAACATTGTACTATCATCGAATAAAAAGACAAAATTATATTTGTCTTTTATATTATATTTACTGATGATTTGCAATAAAAATTTTTTAAATTTTTCTAAAAAATCCTTTTTTAAATTTTCATCACCGTCTAATCTATAAGTATCGATTAAATCTTTTACAACATCAAATGTTTGGATTTCATTCTTGTTTTCAGACGCGAAAATATTTTCAGCATCAATTTTTTCTCCCTCAGATATTTGTTTTTTTGCCATACTATTTTTCTATAATTTCAAATATAGAAAGTTAACAATATATTTTTTTCCGTATTTCTACGGATTTTATAAGAAAATATAATTAGTAAAACTTTTAAAAACCTCTCCACCAGCAAAACCTCTCCAACAATCTGTAGAAGACTTCCGGAGTCCTCCGGAGATTAAAAACAAAGTTGTTTGCGAATTCCGTACATCTCCGGAATTCTCCTGCAAGTTGCGGGAAACCTCCGGAGGACTTCTGTCGTTTAAAACAATAGTGTTTGTAAGTTTCGGAGTTCTCCGGAGGTTTAAAACAGAGTTGTTTGTAATCAAAGAAGTTTTTTTATATTTGGTTTTTTAAATTATTAATCAAAAAAACGCAAACAAAATGAAAATTGCACTCACAAAACTGAGTACTAAAGATCTCGCTACTTTATCTCAACGTATTCTTTCAAATGCACAGTCAGGGAAATATACCATAGTTGATAATCATCCTCTTACTTTGGCTTTACAGAATTCGTACACAGAATACGATAAGGTCTATGCAAAGCAGAGCTACAGCGGAAAAGGGAAGGATGTGGCAACGGCAGATCATGAAAGGGATGTCGCTTACACCAATCTGAAAGCTTTTCTCAACGGATACCGCAAACTTTCTTCTGCGCCCAATTATCAGGCTGCCGAAGATTTGTACAATGTATTGAAGAAGTACGGACTGGCTCTCGACCGTTTAAGCTATTCTTCGCAGACCGCACAGATGAAAAAGCTCATCGAAGAACTGGAAGCTCCCGAAAATATGCAGAAAATCGGACTGCTTTCCATCAATGCTGCATTCACAGAAATGAAAACCAAGCATGAGGATTTTGAGACCTTATTTGCCGATCAGGCTGAAGCCAATGCAGACCTCCGACAAATGACAAGCGCAAGTGCGATCCGCAAAGACCTTGAGAAAAACCTGAAAGCCTACATCAGTTTATTAACTGTGATGAAGGGCGTTTCCGGCTGGGAACTTCTGTACAGCGACACGAATGAACTGGTAAAGGCCGCCAAAAATTCTTCGCTGCAAAAGACGAACAGCGAAGGAAAAACCGGAACTTCCGGAAACCAGTCGTAAAATCAACGATTTGTTGATTGATATACGTACTTTTTTAACCACAAAAGCCACAAAAGATTTTGATGCTTTATTGAAGTTAACAAGCATAAGAATAAAAGCACACAACAGTTTTTAAAAATCTTTGATTTTTATGCTTTTAAGGACTTTAATTATTCTGAAATTTAGCTTTATCATTATCTTTTGTGCCTAAATTTTCCTGTCATTCAGAATGAAATTTTGCGAAGCACTATGGAATGAAGAATCTCTTATAATGCAGTTGTTTTTAGATTTTTCGACTCCACTTCGTTGCGCTCAAAATGACAGCTTTGCAGCTTAAGAAGTCTTTTTTTAACCACAAAAGCCACAAAAGCTTTTGATGCATTTTTTTAAGTTAACAAGCATAAGAATAAAAGCACACAACAGTTTTTAAAAATCTTTGATTTTTATTCTTTTGAGGACTTTTTATAATTCTAAAAATCAGCTTCATCATTATCTTTTGTGCCTTTTGCGGTTAAATTTTTCTGTCATTCTGAAAGGAATTTTGCGAAGCATTTTGCAATGAAGAATCTTTTAAAATGCAGTTATTTTTAGATTTTTCGGCTTCACTTCGTTGCGCTCAAAATGACAGCTTTGCAGATTAAATGACAGTGTTTTTAAACACATCAGTCACATAAGATTTTATTATAATTTCTAAGCTTTAGATCAGAACACATTAGTTTTAAAAATCTTTGATTTTCTTCTCGTGTGATCTTTTATATTTGGTTAAAATAATGTGACTTATTTAATTATTAAAATTAATTTTATGCAGCAGGTTTTGTATCTTTTGCAAATAAAAACTTTTTAAACTTATAACCATAGAAATCGGATATGAGGAAATATTTTTTTAGTGTACTGTTCGGTGTTTTATTTTCTGTTCCTGCATTCGGATGCCTGAACGGAGAAACACTGCATCTCGAAGACGGAACCATTCTCTATGAAGACTATGAAGGGTATGTTCCTTATGGTCATTCTTTTACCAATACCGAAGAACTGAATAAAATACTGTTATCGCTGGAAAAGGGTTACAGGGAAACAGGAAAACTGAATTACCTTTCAGATAAAGGACTGATCCTTATTATTCAGGGAAAATATAAGGAAGCCATTGAACTTTACAAAAAGATTGAAAAAGCGGAACCCAACCGATATTCTACCGCTTCCAATATCGGTACCGCTTATGAACTGATCGGGAATAATGCCGAAGCGTTGCGCTGGATTGAAAAAGCAGTAAAAATAAACCCGAATTCTCACTACGGCTCCGAATGGATTCACATCAATATTCTGAAAGCCAAAATGAAAGGCGGAAAATTGATCAATTCCAGATTTTTAATCGGAAATGATTTTGGGAATGGAAAATTTCCTGAATCGGAAAGAGGTAATGGGGAACTTTTTGTTTTAAGAAAGCAATTGTATTATCAGCTTAATGAGAGGATTTCTTTTGTAAAACCGAAGGATAAAATCGTAGCACAGCTTTTATTTGATCTCGGAAATATTTCTTATCTGATGCAGGAAAAAGAAGAAGCTGCAGAAACTTATAAAATAGCAAAAGAGTACGGTTTTAATAAGCCTGTTCTTGAAGAAAGACTGGCGTTGTATACACCTCCGGTAATCGATCATGTACAAAAGAAAGCAATTAAGGAAATTAAGTTTCAGACCAAACCCATACGAAGAACCGAACTGATTAGTTTTTGTGTAGCAATCGCGTATCTGCTATTTTCGGGAGTGATTGTTTTTGTATTCAGAAAGAAAATTTTTTAATCTCAACTTGTTTTTTATGAATAAAATATTTTACATTTTTCTATTTCTGGCTCTGGTTTCCTGTAAAAAAGATCATGAGGTGAAAAAGGACGAATGGGATTATTTAAACAGCAGTTTTAATAACAAAGAAAACCTGAGCGATCTTACGATGCACTGTATGTATGATCTGTTTTCTGTAAAAAGGATCAATGATTCATTGTTCTACATCGGGCTTTATGAATTTAAAGGATGGAAAAAAGATTACAGAATCTATGAAGATACCGTAAAATTAAGCGAGAATAAAAAGATTACAGATTCATTGGGAAATCAGAAAAAGCAGATCCTAAAATTTTCGAACAATCATGATGTGGATCTTGAAATTGAGATACATAAAATTGCAGTGCATTTCGATTCGGTTTCTCTCTACGAATATAACGGAAGAGTAAGCATCAATAACAAAAAGCTTCAGTATACCTGCAAAGATTTATTTGTAAAGTAAAAATTGTTTTTCATCAGGAAAATGATATTTTTAAAGGATGAAATTATTCACGATAAAGCAAATTTTATCTTCTTGTCAGCTTTTAGATGAAGCAGGGAATATCGTTGCGGAAAGGCTGGCTAATTTTGTTTTCTCAACTAATGAAAGACTGAAAATCAAAGATCAAATATACAGGATTAAATATTCAGGTTTTTTTTGGGATAAAACTGAATACTTTGATGAAAAGGGAAATGTTGTCGTAATGATTGATCGCGTAAACCAAAGAATATTTCATTATCAGGATCAATATACCGAAATATATTTCTACAGATCAAAGGGTTTTATCAACATAACTGTTTCTTTATACCGTTTTCAGGATGATGCTTTAATGATGACATTCAGCTTCAGAAATTCTTTTTTTAAACAAAAGCCGAAGATCGAAACAGCAGATGATTTCAACAATCTGTTGCTTTTAACCGTATTTTTTCATCACAATCTCAGAGAATCTGAAGATTGATCTGAACGTAATTTTTTTAAATAACAGCCTTTTAAATTTAACCACGAAAGCCATAAAGGAAATCTGTCATTCTGAATGAAATTTTGCGAAGCATTATGCAATGAAGAATCTCTTAAAATGCAGTTATTTGAGATTTTTCGACTCCACTTTGTTGCGCTCAAAATGACAGTGTTGCAGATTAAACGACAGTGTTTTTAAACACTTAAGTCACATAAGATTTTAAATAATTTAAGGATTTGGTCAGTAAAAAAAAAAATTTCATTCAAAAATATATTGAAAACCAATGAAAAGAAGAATGTAAAAATTTACGGCGAACAACTCAAGTTATTGGATTGCGATTCAGTTTATTCTTTTATGAATTTTTCATAATAAATTTTATCCTTCGTCTGGATTTTCAGGTAATAAACGCCTTTTGCAAAATCTTCGACTTTTACAGATTTTTGATTATTGGTTTTTGTAATGAATCTTCCTAAGTTATCGTAAACTTCCAAAGATAAAACATCACTTTCTGAAGCCACATTCAGAATATTTTTAACAGGATTCGGGAAAATGGCAATATTGTTTTTCTTTACCAGTTCCGAAGTGCTTAAAACGTTATTGTAAAGGCCTCCGAAATTTAAAATTCCAAATCCCATCTGATCGGTATGATTGGGATAAAGCGATGCATTCTGTCTTAATTTATCCCTCATTAAATCTCTGTTCATGGTAGGAAAAGCCTGAATAAGACAGGCGACTCCTCCCGCAGCAATGGGAGTGGCAATGGATGTTCCGTTAACTGAAATGGTTGAATTATTATTGATAACACTTGTTGCAGCGGTTCCTCTTGCACTCGCATCGGGTTTTACAACACCCGCAGAATTCGGACCGAAAGATGAGAACGTGGAAGAAGCTCCTGAAGAATCTACGGCTCCGATGGTAAAGACTTTTGCATTATCCGCCGGAGTTAAAATGTAATGCCAAGTCTGAGCTCCTGAATTTCCTGCGGCAAATAATGTGAAAATTCCTTTGTTAACAGCTATTTCGGCTCCTCTTGCAATAAAGGAAGTGGTTCCGTTCATATTGGCATAAGTGTAGTTGTATTTCGGATCATCAAAAGTAGCATAGCCCAGAGAAGTTGTAATCATATCCACTCCTTTACGGTCGGCTTCTTCTGCAGCTTCAATCCAGTACAGTTCTTCTTCAGGAATTTCGATTGCAGCATTTTCACTTCGGTACAGATAAAAATCGGCATCCGGTGCGGAACCTACAAAAGTATCCTGAATGTAACCTCCGATGGCACCCAAAATAGCAGAACCGTGATTATTGAGTGAAGTATTGTAAATGTCTGTTCCTTTAGCCACAAAATCATATCCGCCTTTGATGTGTCCGTTCGTCCATAATCTTGAATAGGCAGAACCTGTATTTACGTAAGGAAATCCGGAATCAATAACCGCAATGGTAACTCCGGTTCCTGTGTAGCCTGCTAAATGGAGGGGGCGAAGATTGATCTGATCGATCTGTGCGGAGCCAGAACCATAGTCAAAAGTGGTTAAATTTTTATTAGCCGGGTCGATTGGATTGTCCCATTTATTCTGATGGCTCATTTTTGTTCCTGCGGAAGAATTTCTAGCAAAACTTTCCACAGACTGTACATAATTCTGCGCCTGAAGCGTGGCAATCTGAGCCGGAGTTGCATTCACGGTGACACCATTCAGCCATTTTGAATAATCGGTTACGGTGAATCCTAAATTCTGAATATTGGTAATGTAAGTCTGTTCTATCGGAGCATCCTGATCATTCAGCGCAATTCCTAATGAAGTACGGCGGTTAAGGGATTTTTGGGATAATTCAGACAGCGGATTTGCATAAAATGCAGCCTTGTTCGGTTTGTCCTTAAAAAATACAAAAACAAGCGATGTCTGTGCAAAACTGACAGAGTAACCTGCTAAAAGACAAAAAAGTAAAGTTTTTTTCATGTATTTATTTTGTATAAAGATAAAACAAAATCAATAAAATTTTTGAAGGGATTTTAAATTCCTTATTTTTACAGAAATATTTATTTATGAAAAAGATTCAAATGGTTGACTTACAAAGTCAGTATTACAAAATAAAGAATGAAGTAGATAATGCAGTTTTAAATGTAATGGATTCAGCGGCTTTCATTAACGGTCCTGAAGTAAAGTCTTTCCAGAATGAATTAGAGTCTTATTTGGACGTAAAACATGTTATTCCCTGTGCAAACGGTACAGATGCACTTCAGATTGCTTTAATGGGTCTTGATCTGAAGGAGGGTGATGAGATCATTACAGCAGATTTTACTTTTGCGGCAACGGTGGAAGTTATTCATTTGCTTAAACTTAAATCTGTTTTAGTGGATGTGGATTATGATACTTTCACCATTTCAACGGAGGCGATTAAAAAAGCCATTACTCCAAAAACAAAAGCGATTATTCCCGTACATATTTTCGGACAGTGCGCGAATATGGAAGAAATTTTAAAAATTGCTGAAGAGCACAATTTATATGTAATTGAAGACAACGCACAGGCAATCGGTTCCGAATTCACTTTTTCGGACGGAACTGTAAAAAAAGCAGGAACCATGTCTACGGTGGGAACGACTTCTTTCTTTCCATCTAAAAATTTAGGATGTTATGGAGACGGTGGAGCAATTTTTACGAATAATGATGATTTAGCGCACCGTTTAAGAGGAATTGTAAACCACGGAATGTACCAAAGATATTATCATGATGAGGTAGGTGTAAATTCAAGATTAGACAGTGTTCAGGCTGCTATTTTGAGAAAAAAACTTCCGCATCTGGATAACTATAACGAGGCAAGAGGAAGAGCCGCAGATTATTATGATGAAGCTTTTGCCGGACATGAACATATTTTAACACCAAAAAGAGCGGAATATTCTACTCACGTTTTCCACCAGTACACATTGAGAATTTTGAACGGAAAGCGTAATGATTTGCAAAAATTCTTAGCTGAAAAGGAAATTCCGGCAATGATCTATTATCCGGTGGCTTTAAGAAAGCAAAAAGCCTATTTTCAGGAAAGTAACGACGCCGATTTTGTAAATACAGACAAACTTTTGGATCAGGTAATTTCTCTTCCGATGCATACGGAACTGGATGATGAGCAGTTGAAGTATATTACGGATGCGGTGTTGGAGTTTATGGGATAGAACTTTGTCAAAGTTTAAATCTTTGACAAAGTTAAAAACACAATCATGGAGATAAGGGGAACTCATTTGGAAATAGATAAGTTTTATCATATTTTTAACAGAGGAATTAATTCTAAACTAACTTTCTTAAGTAATGAAAATTATAATTATTTTCTTCAGAAGGTTAAAGTATATTTAGTTCCTTATTTTGATATTTATGCTTATTGTTTAATGCCAAATCATTTTCATTTTCTTCTCAAAGTAAGGTCTGTCGAAGAAATAGCTTTTTCTGAAAAAAAGAGTGGACTCCATTCCGAAGATGGGTTTTTCAGTAAAGCCATTGGCAAATTGATTAGCAGCTATACTCAGTCTTTTAATAAAGTATATCAAAGAAGCGGACCCATTTTTGAGTCACCTTTCAAAAGAATACATATAGATTCTGATGATTACCTTAGAAATTTAATTGTATATATTCATCAAAATCCAGAAAATTTTTATACTTATAAGTTTTCATCTTATCCCGCAATAATTTCAAATGCAGAAACCAATATTATGCGTAAGGATGTTTTGGAGTTATTTGGTGACCGTGAAAATTTTATACAGTGTCACTTAAAAGAAATTAATTTGAACTTTGTCAAAGATTTTTAACTTTGACAAAGTATTTAAAAACTAAAAATGGCAATATTCGTAACAGGAGGTTTAGGATATATCGGCTCGCATACAGTTGTTGAGCTTCTGAATAACAATTTTGAGGTTGTTATTGTGGATGATCTATCTCATTCCGAGAGATTTATATTAAAAAATATTGAAGAAATTACAGGGAAGAAACCTGTTTTTTATCCTTTCGATTTAAAAAGAAAAGAACTTTTAACGCAGGTTTTTGATGCTCATGAAATTGAGGGGTGTATCAATTTTGCGGCATTCAAAGCGGTGGGCGAAAGTCAGGTGAAACCTGTTGATTACTATGAGAACAATTTGTTTTCGTTAATCAATATTCTGCAGGAATTTAAAGAAAGAGGAATTTCAAACTTTATTTTCAGCTCATCCTGCACGGTTTACGGACAGGCGGATGAAATGCCGATCCACGAAAATACTCCGTTAAAAATGCCTGAAAGCGTTTACGGAAAGACAAAGCAGATGGGAGAGGAGATCCTGATTGATTTTGCAAAAGCATATCACCGCAAAATTTCTTTATTAAGATATTTCAATCCGATCGGAGCGCATCCTTCCGGGAAAATCGGGGAACTGCCTATTGGAATTCCGAATAATTTAGTACCTTACGTGATGCAAACTGCGGCAGGAATTCGCGAGAAGTTGAGTGTTTGGGGAAATGATTATCCTACCGAAGACGGAACAGCAGTTCGTGATTATATTTATATTATGGATTTGGCTAAAGCCCATGTTGCAGCATTGAAAAAATTAATGGCAGACGATTCTGATCATGCTGTGATTGATATTTTTAACTTAGGAACAGGAAAAGGTTCATCGGTTCTGGAAATAGTAAAAGCTTTCGAAACAGCAAATGACGTGAAAGTTCCTTACCAGATCTGCGACAGAAGAGAAGGAGATATTACCATTGCTTATGCAAACGTAGATAAAGCCCAGAAAGAGCTTAACTGGAAGTCTGAAACGTCTCTGGAAGAGGCATTAAGAACAGTTTGGCAGTGGCAAAAATATTTAGAAACAAGAAACACTTAATAATTTGTACAAAAAAGAAGACATTTATATGAAAACACAAAGAATAGGCATCACGTTTTCGTCATTCGACCTGCTTCACGCAGGACATATCAAAATGCTTGAAGAAGCAAAAACCGTATGTGACTACCTTATCGTAGGTTTGCAGATTGATCCCTCTCATGATCGTCCAACCAAAAATAAACCGACTCAGACCATCGTAGAAAGATATATTCAGTTAAAAGCAGTAAATGCTGTTGATGAGATTATTCCATATTACACGGAGGAAGATCTTCTGGATATTTTAAAATCTTTCGTAATTGATGTAAGAATTATCGGGGACGATTATTTAGACAGAGATTTCACTGGAAAAAAATATTGTGAAGAAAAAGGAATTGAGATTTTTTACAATAAAAGAGATCACAGGTTTTCTTCCAGCGATTTAAGAAAAAGAATTTACGAAGCCGAACTTCAGAAACTGGAAAGAGCAGAAGCTGCAAAATAAAAAAATCCCGAATTTAATGAGGTCACTGAAAAACTAAATTTTTATTAACCAATAAAAAAGGAGTGTAAAACGTATAGTTTTACGCTCCTTCTTTG